>NZ_JBEYVC010000091.1:0-40787 GCF_040643855.1 Streptomyces sp. NPDC047072
CAAGTGGAATCTGTAATTCCACCCGGCTCCGTTCGTTGGGCCGAACGGGTTCTCTCTTTTGCGGATGTGCTCGGTAACGGACGCCGGCCGCTGCGGGCGGACACCCCCCGCCCCCGTCCCCTCACCGCCGTACGCGGGTGACAAAGACCCACCGCTTTTAGGGGCGCGGGGAACTGCGCGACCAGCCACGACGGACCCGCACCCGCCAAACCGCAGAACCCGGCACCCCAGTAGGCGCTCTCAGCACCCCTTGCCGGAAGCCGACGCAGTCGCCGTGGGTCGGGGGTCGGTCAGTGCGGTGAGTGCCTTGTCGGCGGATGCCCTCGGCGTGAGGTTCTTGAATGCCGCGCCGATGATCAGGTCGACGTCCGCCCCCTTGCGCGTGTCCGTCTGGGTTTCTGCCGCAGTGAGCTGGGTGCCCAGAACAGGGAGGGACGTCTTCAGCGCCGACGACGGGCCGAGCAGTATTCCCGTGCCCTTGACCTTCTTGTCGTAGGCCGTCGTCGCGTTGCCGACGTCGCCGATCTTGAAGCCCCGTTTCTTCAGCTCGGCCGCCGTTCGCTTCGCCAGACCCGTTCGGGTCGTGGCGTTGAGGACGTTGACGGTGATCTGGGCCGGTGCGGGGAGGGCGGCTGCGGAAGGGGCCGACGGCGAAGGGCTTACGCCGGCCGAGCAGTTGGCCTTGGGGCCGGCCGCCGAGGCCTCGTCGCCGCCGCCCGAGAAGACGTCGATGAGCTGCAGGGTGCCCCAGCCGACGAGGCTCAGCGCGGCGAGGGAGGCGACCGTGGCGAACACGAGCCTGCCGCGTCTCCGGGGTCGGCGCATCCGGGGGTACTTGTCTCCCGTGATCCGGTACTTACCGCCCATGCCGGGGGGAGTCAGCATGCTCATGGGCGCAGCGTAGTGCGCCCGGGCGGCGATTCCTACTAGATGATCATCGACCGCCGTACAGGAGAACCCGAAAGGGCCAAACCTTTACAGGAAGGCCGCTCGATCGGGCCGGGTCCGCTCGGTCCCGCTCGCGTCAGTCCAGTTCGAGCACGCGTGCGTGCAGCACCTGGCGCTGCTGGAGCGCCGCCCGCACCGCGCGGTGCAGGCCGTCCTCCAGGTACAGGTCGCCCTGCCACTTCACGACGTGGGCGAACAGGTCGCCGTAGAACGTCGAGTCCTCGGCGAGGAGGGTCTCCAGGTCGAGCTGGCCCTTGGTCGTCACGAGCTGATCGAGGCGGACCGGGCGCGGTGCGACGTCCGCCCACTGCCGGGTGCTCTCCCGGCCGTGGTCGGGGTACGGCCGGCCGTTTCCGATGCGCTTGAAGATCACACGGAAAGCCTACCGGTCCAGACGTTCCGGGCGCAGCCATGGCGACCGAGTGCGACGCTGGAAAAGATGCCGCAGATCGGGGCAAATCGGGAACAGGGGTCTGACATGAGTGACCGGGAGACCGTCCCCCAAGCTATGCCGGAGGCAAGAGCAGGTGCTTCCGCGCTGCCCCGGGAAGCCCTGGAGATCGCCTCCGGGTACGCCTTCACCGGGCCCGCCCTCGATCTCGGGGCTCTGCTGTGGGACGGCGTCTGTCTGGCGGACGCGCAGGTCCGGATCCCCCTGCCGATGCTCAACCGGCACGGCCTGGTCGCCGGCGCCACCGGTACCGGCAAGACCAAGACCCTCCAGCTCATCGCCGAGCAGCTCTCCGCCCAGGGCGTGCCCGTCTTCCTCGCGGACATCAAGGGGGATGTGTCGGGCGTTTCGGCGCCGGGTGTCCAGAACGAGAAAGTGCAGGCCAGGGCGGCCGACGTACATCAGGAGTGGGTCGCCACCGGGTTTCCCGCCGAGTTCTACGCCCTCGGCGGCATCGGTCACGGCATCCCCGTCCGGGCCACTGTCACCAGTTTCGGGCCGGTGCTGCTGTCCAAGGTGCTTCAGCTCAACCAGACCCAGGAGCAGTCGCTCGGGCTGATCTTCCACTACGCCGACCAGAAAGGGCTGGAACTCGTCGACCTGAAGGACCTGCGGGCCGTCGTCGCCTTTCTGACCTCGGACGAGGGCAAGGCCGAGCTGAAGGGGATCGGGGGGCTCTCCGGTGCCACCGCCGGGGTCATCCTGCGGTCGCTCACCGCCTTCGAGGCGCAGGGCATGGCCGACTTCTTCGGGGAGCCGGAGTTCGACACCGCCGAGCTGCTGCGGACCGCCGAGGACGGGCGGGGGCTCGTCTCCGTCCTGGAGCTGGCCGCCGTACAGGACCGGCCGCAGCTCTTCTCGACCTTCCTGATGTGGCTGCTCGCGGACCTGTTCCACGATCTGCCGGAGGTCGGGGACGCCGACAGGCCCAAGCTCGTCTTCTTCTTCGACGAGGCCCATCTGCTCTTCAACGGGGCCTCCAAGGCGTTCCTCGACTCCATCACGCAGACCGTCCGGCTGATTCGCTCGAAAGGGGTCGGCGTCTTCTTCGTCACGCAGACCCCGAAGGACGTACCGGCCGATGTCCTCGCCCAGCTCGGCAACCGGGTGCAGCACGCGCTGCGGGCCTTCACCCCGGACGACCAGAAGGCGCTGAAGGCGACCGTGAAGACCTTCCCGAACTCCGGCTACGACCTGGAGGAGCTGCTCACCGGGCTCGGCACCGGCGAGGCCGTCGTCACCGTGCTGAGCGAGAAGGGGGCTCCCACGCCGGTCGCCGCCACGCGGCTGCGGGCGCCGGAGTCGCTGATGGGCCCGGTCGACGCCGCCGCGATCGATTCCGCGGTCAAGAGCTCGCCACTCCACGGACGTTACGCACAGGCTGTGGACAGAGAATCCGCCTACGAGAAGCTCAACGCGGCCAAGCCCTCCGGCGGTGCCAAGGGCCCGGACGAGATGAGAGCCCCCGAGCGACAGAGGAAGCCGAAGGAGGACCCCTCCGTCGTCGAACAGGTCGTAGGAAGCGGCATGTTCAAGTCCCTCGCCCGCTCCCTGGGCACTCAGATCGGCCGCGAGATCACCCGCTCGCTCTTCGGCACGGCCCGGCGGAGACGGTAGCCCTCCGGCCCCGCCCCCGCCGGTCGGTCACTCAGCCGCGCCTCACGTCTTTCGACGCCTGCGGCTTCTTCTCCTGCTGCGTTTTCGGCGCACTACGAGCGGCTTCCGCACGCAACAGCGCGCGCAGAACCGCGTAAGGGTCGATGGGCATGTGCGTGTTCCTCGCGTTGTCTGTCGTTGTCTGTCGTACCGACGGGCCTGGGGACATCGGCTCCATCAGCAGCGCAGAACCACACAGCGGAGAACTTGGAGGGGGTACGACGATCCCGATGACGCCGAGTGCTCTTCCAGGACGGCGGGCACCGGTGCGGCGCGCTGCGCGGGCCTCAGAGGTACGGCGACCCGGGCACCCACAGTGGGCCGCAGCCCCGCGTCCAGAACGTCGTACTCGACGATCTCGACGGCCACGACAGGCTCCGCGCGGACCTCCGCATGGACCCCCGGCACGAGAAGAGCGACCAGCAGGACGACAGTCCGCAGCCAGACACGGCCACAGGAAGGTCGTCGTACGGAACTCACCCAGGTCGTTTCCCCACTGACGCACCGGTTCCAGCACGTCGGGGCTCACATTCACCCACCCAGGGGCGCGGGGAACTGCGCGACCAGCCCCCACCGCCCCGCAGCCGACAAACGACCTACTGCTTCTTCTTGGCCGCCGCCTTCATCTCCTGCTTATAGGCCCGCACCTTCACCAGAGACTCCGGCCCGGTGATGTCCGCGACGGACCGGAAAGACCCCTCCTCGCCGTACGCCCCCGCCGCCTCCCGCCACCCCACCGGCCGCACAGCGACCTGCTTTCCCAGCAACGCCAGAAAGATCTGGGCCTTCTGCCGACCGAACCCCGGCAGCTCCTGCAGCCGCCGCAGCAGCTCACCCCCGTCGGACACGCCCTTCCAGACCAGCTCGGCCTCACCGTCGTAGTGATCGACGAGGTACTGACACAGCTGCTGAATCCGCTGAGCCATCGACCCGGGATACCGATGCACCGCCGGCTTCTCGGAGAGCAGCGCCGCGAACCCCTCCGGCGCCTGCGCAGCAATCTCGCGTGCGTCGAGGTCGTCCGTGCCGAGGCGGTCGGCGATGGTCCGGGGCCCCTTGAACGCCCACTCCATCGGCACCTGCTGATCCAGCAGCATCCCGACGAGCGCGGCGAGCGGGGAGCGGCCGAGCAGTTCGTCGGCCTCGGGGTCCTGCGCGAGGTGAAGGGTGACGTCCATGTCCCGATCATGCCCCGGCCGCCGCCGGGCCTCCACGCGAGCGCCCGTCGGCTACGGCCGCCAGTACCCCAGCGCGTGCGTCCGCTCCTTCGGTACGCCCAGTTCCTTGCGGACGTACGACGCGAGGGAGCGGGTCGTGCGGGTGTCGCAGGCGATCCAGACGTACGCGTCCGGATGGGACCTGAGCAGGTCCGGGAGGTCCGCCCTCGCCTGGGCGACGAGGTGGGCGCCGGAGTCGAGGCGCAGGACCCGGCGGACCTCGTGGCGGGACGGGTCGGTGCGGAAGGGGAGGTCCTCGCCGCCGCCCTCGAACCAGACGGTCGCGGGGGAGGAGTCGAGCGCGGCGAGGAGGGAGTTGAGGGCGGGCAGGGAGGCGGGGTCGCCGAAGGCGAAGACGTGGGAGGGCTCGGGGTCGGGGCGGTCGAAGCCGGTGCCGTGGACGGTCGCCTCGACGGTGTCGCCGGGCTTCGCCGTGCGCGCCCAGTCGCTGGCGCGGCCGTCGTGCAGCGCGAACTCCAGGGTGAGGGTGCCGGTCTCGGGGTCCGGGTCGACCAGGGTGTAGGCGCGCTGGTGCGGCTTGCCGTCGGCGGAGAACCACAGTCGCACCCACATCGTCGGGTGGACGCCGGTGACGGCGAGCATGCCGCCGTCGGTGAGGTGGACCCGGCGGTACTCGGGGGTGACCTCCTCGGCGCCGGTCACGGTGAGGGTGAAGTCCTTCGCGCGCAGCAGTCTGAGGACCGCGCCCTCCCAGCCGTGCCCCTGCCCCATCGCGTCTTCACCCTTCACGTACGATTCCACCACGTACTACTTAGGCAAGCCTAACCTAAAGCAAAGAAGGACCACAGGGTGAGTACCGAGATCTACCGCGACGCCTGGGGGATCCCCCACCTCCGCGCGGACGGCGTGCGCGAACTCGCCCGCGCCCAGGGTTACGTCACCGCCCGCGACCGCGCCTGGCAGCTGGAGGTCGAACGGCATCGCGCGCGCGGCACCTCGGCCGCCTTCCTCGGACCCACGGCCCTGTCCTGGGACGTCCTCGCCAGACGGGCCCGCCTGGAGGACACGGCGAGACGGTGCTTCGATGCGCTGGAGAGACGGGATCCGGAGACGGCCGAGTGGGTGCGGGCGTATGTGGACGGGGTCAACGAGGGGCTGGGGAGCGGGGGTTCGGGCGGCGGGGCCCGTCGGGACGGTGAGGTCGGTCGGGACGGTGAGGTCCGCTGGGACGGTGAGGTCCGTCGGGACGGTGAGGTCCGTTCGGGCGGTGAGGTCCGTTCGGGCGGGGGCCGTGAAGTCGCCTCCGAGCCCGCCGGCACCGGCACCGCCCCCGAGCCCGCCGGCACCGGCACCGCCCCCGAGCCCGCCGGCACCGGCACCGCCCCCGAGCCCGCCGGCACCGGCACGCCCTCCGAGCCCGCCGGCACCGGCACCGCCCCCGAGTTCGCCCGCGCCCGTATCTCCCCCGGCCGCTGGGAGCCCTGGACCCCGCTCGCCGTCTGGCTCGCCACCCACATCCTGTTCGCCGGGTTCCCGGCCAAGCTCTGGCGGGAGGAGGCGGTACGGCATCTCGGGCCGGAGGCGGTCGGGCTGTTCGCCACCGACGGTCCCGGCACCTCCGGCAGCAACGGCTGGCTGGTCAGCGGTGAGCGCACCACCACCGGGCACGCCGTCATCGCGGGCGATCCCCACCGCTATATCGAGGACCCCGGCGTCTACCAGCAGATCCGCCTGTCCTGCCCGGAGTTCGACGTGGTCGGCCTCGCGGTCCCCGGCGTCCCCGGCATCGCCCACTTCGGCCACACCGGCACGGTCGCCTGGGCCATCACCAACGCCATGGCCGACTACCAGGACCTCTACCGCGAGCGCCTGCGCCGCACGGGCGCGGGCGTCGAGGCTCTCGACCCGGACGGCACCTGGCACCGCGCCGCCCGCCACACGGAGACGGTGGAGATCGCGGGCGAACCCCCGGTCGAGATCGAGGTGATCGAGACGGAACGGGGCCCGGTGATCGCGGGAGGCCCGGAGGGGCTGGAGTACGGCGTCCAGGGCACCGCGGGCGAGCCGGACAGACCGGGCGAGGAGGACGCCGAGGCCGCTCCCGGCGCCGCGGCCGGCTCCGGCCCCTCGACCGACTCACCGGCCTCCGAGTCCCCCGTCCCCCCGAACACCCCCCTCGCCCTCGCCCTCCGTTACCCACCCCGCGTCACCGACGACCTCGGCTTCAGCGCCCTCCTCCCCCTCCTCCGGGCGAACCGTGTCGCCGACGTCGACGCCGCCTTCGACCTCTGGGCCGAGCCCGTGAACGTCGTGCAGGCCGCCGACACCGAGGGCGGGCTGCTGCACCGGGTCGCGGGAAGGGTCCCCGTGCGGGCCGAGGCCAACCGGATCCGGACGGTCGCCGCCTGGGAGCCCGGCCACGAGTGGCAGGGCTGGCACGAGACGCCCCGCGCGGGCCTCACCGACGGCGTCGCCGTGATGGCCAACCAGCGCGGCCCGGCCACCCCGCTCGGCGTCGAGTTCGCCCCGCCGCACCGCGCGGACCGCATCGCGGCCAGGCTCGCGGAGAAGGACCACTGGGCGCCCGCCGACCTGCCGTCGATCCACATGGACACCCATCTCGCCTCGGCCCAGCCCCTGTTGGACCACCTCGCGGCCGTCGAGAAGGACCTCGGCCCCGCCGCGCGGAACCTCGCGGAAACGATCCTGCACTGGGACCGCCGTATGGACGCGACCAGCACCGAGGCCGCCCTCTACGCCGCCGTACGCAGCGCGGTCGTACGACGGCTCGCCGCCCACCCCGCCTTCGCCGCCCTCACCACCCCACCCGCCTACCCCGACGTCCTCCTCCCCTGGCTCGGCCTGGTCCCGCGCATCGCCTTCGCCCTCGAACACCTGCTGCGTGCCGAGGAGTTGTACGGCATCGACCGGCCGGAGATCGTGCGCGCCGCCGTAGAGGAGGTGGCCGAGAACCCACCGACCGGCACCTGGGGCGACACCCACCGCCTCGCCCCCTGGCGCGCGCTCCCCGTCGACGAGGAGCGCCCCGCGCTCTCCGGCGACCACGACTGCGTGCTGTGCACCTCCGCCGTGCCCGGTCTCACCGACCTCGCCGCGCGCGGCCCGGCCGCCCGGTACGTCTGGGACCTGGCCCGCCGCGAGGACAGCCTGTGGGTGGTCCCGCTGGGTGCCTCCGGCGATCCGGGCTCCCCGCACCACCGTGACCAACTCCCCTTGTGGCTCAAGGGAGATCTCGTCCCCGTCGTCACCGACTGGCGGCGACTGACCAAGGAAAGCGATGTCTGACACCTCCCTCAGGGACGCCCTGCACGAGCAGACCGTCGACGGCTTCGGCACCGTACGGATCCTGCGCCTGGACCCGCACGCCGACGCGGCGACCGTCCACGCCTGGACGCGCGAGGAACGCGCCGCCTTCTGGGGCATGAACGGCCTCACCGAGCAGCAAGTCGCCGAGGTCTACGCCCACTTGGACACCCTCGACACCCACCACGCCTTCCTGCTGCTCAAGGACGACGAGCCGGTGGGCCTGCTCCAGACCTACGAGCCCGAGGCCGACCGGGTCGGCGAGTGCTACGAGGTCCGCCCCGGCGACATCGGCGTCCACCTGCTGCTCGCGCCCGCGGACCCGGGGGAGTCGCGCTCCGGCTGGTCCGCGGCGCTGCTCGGGGCCGTGGCGTCGTACGTCCTGCTGGGCCTGGACCGCGCGCGGGTCGTGGTCGATCCGGACGTGCGCAACGAGAGGGCGATCGGCCGTTTCCTGAAGCAGGGGTTCGTGGCGGGGGAGCGGGTCGTGCTGCCGGAGATCGACCTGCCGGACGTGTACCTGCCCGAGAAGCACGCCCAACTGGCCTTCCTGGAGCGGGCGGTAGCCTTCCCGGCATGACGCCGGAAGATCTCGTCGCCCACTACGGACTGGAACCGATACCGCGCGAGGGCGGGCTCTTCCGCCGTACCTGGGAGGGCCCCGAGCGGTCCGACGGCAGACCGCAGGGCACCGCGATCGTCGCCCTGCTCACCGCCGACGACTACTCCGCCCTGCACCGCCTCCCCAGCGACGAGATCTGGCACTTCTACCTCGGCGACCCGCTCGAACTCCTGCTCCTGGCCCCGGACGGCACCTCGCGCACCGCCGTCCTCGGCCCGGACGTCCGGGCCGGTCAGCAGCCCCAGCTCACCGTCCCCGCGGGCACCTGGATGGGCGGGCGGACGACGGGTGCCTGGACCTTCTTCGGCTGCACCATGGCCCCCGGCTTCACCTTCGAGACCTACGAGCACGGGAACGCGGCCGAGCTGACGGCACGCCACCCGGCCGAGGCGGCGCGGATCACGGCACTGTGCCGTCCATGAGCCAACCCCTCGAAGGACAGGTCGCGCCGGTCGAGAACGCGGGGCGGCCGACGTGGTGAGCGTTCCGGGGGCCCCGTCCGTACGTACTGGGAAGGCCGCGAGTCGGAGTACGGAGAAGTGACGTGAGGTGTGAGCGTGCACGCAGCTGCGGAGACCGGGGACGACGAGGGCTTCAGGGGCTGGTGCTGCTGGGCACCCTGCTGGTCCTGCTCCTCGGCGGCGCGGGCACGGCGTCGGCCCACGCGGCCCTCAAGTCCACCGACCCCGGGGACGGAACCGTCCTCAAGTCCGCCCCCCGCGACCTCACCCTGACCTTCACCGAGTCCGTCGGCCTGCTCGACGACTCCTTCCGCGTCCTCGACCCCAAGGGCAAGCGCCTGGACATCGGCGACGCGGGACACGGTCCGGGCGGCTCGGACACGGCGACGGTCTCCCTGCCCGCCAAGCTCGCCCAGGGCACCTACACGGTCGCCTGGCGGGTGGTCTCCGCCGACAGCCACCCGGTCTCCGGCGCGTTCACCTTCTCGGTCGGCAAGGCGTCCCCGGCCCCGGTGGCCATCGCCACTGCCCCGACCGAGGACCCGGCCACCGCCAGCCTCTACAACATGGCCCGCTACCTGGCCTACCTCGCGGCGGCCCTGCTCATCGGCACCGCGGTCTTCCTGACGGTCTGCGGCCCGCCGGAGCCACAGCGCCTGAGCAGGCTGCTCTGGGCGGGCTGGGGCGCGCTATTGGGCTCTTCCTTGTTCCTTCTCGTGCTGCGAGCGCCCTATGAGACCGGCACGGGCCCGTCATCGGCCTTCTCGGCCTCCGGCTTCGAACGCACCCTGACCGGCCGCCCGGGGCTGGCCCTCCTGGCCCGCCTCGCGTTGCTGCTGGTGGCGGCCCTGTTCGTCGTACGACTGCTGCGGCGAGAGCCCCTCACGCGCGCGTGGCGTGCGCTCGGCGCCGTACTCGCCGTGGGCCTCGCGCTGACCTGGGCCGCCGCCGAACACGCGTCCGCCGGCATCCAGGTGCCGGTGGCCATGACGTCCGCGGTGCTGCACGTGCTGGCGATGGCGGTCTGGCTGGGCGGACTCGCGGCCCTGCTCACCACGCTCTACCGGGCGTCGGCCGAGATCCCGGCGACCGTGGTCACCCGCTTCTCCCGGCTCGCCTTCACCTCCGTGACCGTCCTCGTCGCCACCGGCGTCTACCAGTCCTGGCGCGGCCTCGGCTCCTGGAACGCCCTCACCGACACGACGTACGGCCGCCTCCTGACCGTCAAGCTCCTCGCCGTGACGCTGCTGGTCGCGGTGGCGGGGCTGTCACGACGGTGGACCGGGCGGCTGGCGACGGTCGACGCGGAGGTGGCCGTGGCGGAGAAGGTGCCGGTGCCGGTGCCGGTGCGGGTGGGAGGAGCGGCGGCTTCCGAGGCACCGGCTTCCGAGGTGCCGGTGTCCGCGGGCGGTTCGTCCGCGTCCCGCCGTGGCCTGCGTCGGTCCGTCCTCGCCGAAGTCGCCGTAGGCATCGTGGTGTTGGTGCTCAGTACCGTGCTGAGCGGCACGCTGCCCGGGCGGGCGGCGGCCGAGGCCGCGGCCGCGCCACCGGCGGCGGCCGGACTGCCCGCCGCGTCCGTGACGATGGTCCCCTTCCGCGTGGGCAACAACGGCGGCAAGGTGCAGGTCACCCTCGACCCGGGGCGTACCGGCCAGAACTCCGTGGAGGCCGTCGTGTTCGGCCCGGACGGAGGCATCGCCAGCGTCCCCGAGATCAGGATCAGCTTCACCCTCCCCGCCAAGGAGATCGGCCCGATCGACGCCGGCGTCAAGGACCAGGGCGGCTACTGGGCGACCAACGACCTCACCCTCCCCATCGCCGGCGACTGGACCATGAGGACGACGATCCGGGTGTCCGACATCGACCAGGTCAGCGTGGAGAAGACGGTGAAGATCGTGGGCTGAGCAACTCGGTCATGGTCTCGGCGGCCCGTACGGCGGCCGCTCCGCAGCAGTTGTTGAACAGGACGTGCACCTCGTCCGCTTCGGCGGCCAGCGCACGCAACCGGGGCGTCCACTCGGCGAGTTCGGCGCGCGCGTAGTCGTACCGGAAACGCTCCTCCTTGCTGCCACGGCCCCAGGAGGCGCTCCGGCCGTGGAAGCGGATCACCGATAACCGTGACGAGGTCACCGGGGTGACCGGCGGGACGGACAGGGGCAGGTCCGGGGCCATGTCGACGGCCACGGCGGCGAATCCGTGCGCGCGCAGCAGCATCGCCGTGTGCTCCCGGTGCCGCTCCTGCCACCAGGACGGATGCCGGAACTCCACGCTCACGGGCCAGCCGGCCGTGCGGACCGCGCACGCCTCCAGGAACGCCTCCGCCCGCACCCCCGGCCGGAACCACGGAGGGAACTGGAACAGCACCGCCCCGAGCCGCCCGGCCGCCCGCAACGGCTCGATCCCGGCGGCGAACCGCGCCCACACCTCGTCCAGTACGGCGGGGTCGGCGCCGTCCGCGGGCAGTCCTGGCAGCGCCTCGGTGCGGGTCGGGTGCCCGGTGAGCAGGGAGAACGCCTTGACGTCGAAGACGAAGCCCGGGGGCGTGCGCTCCACCCACAGCAGGCTGTTCCGCTCGCTCGGGAGGGCGTAGTAGCTGGCGTCCACCTCGACGACGGGGAAGTGCTCGGCGTAGTACCGCAGTCGGCCCTCGGGGTCCTTCCGCCCCGGCGGGTACCAGCCGCTGCGGACGAGGGCGGGGTCGGTCCAGGAGCAGGTGCCGGTGAGGATGCGGGGCATGGGGGCCGGGTACCACCCGGGACGGGATCTAGGGTTCCGACATGACCGGTTCCGCAAGTGCCTCGCATACGTACGTCTCCGAACTGTTCGCCCTGGACGGCCGGGTGGCCCTGGTGACCGGGGGCAGCTCCGGTATCGGGCGGGCGATCGCGGGGGCGCTCGCGCGGGCGGGCGCGAGCGTGGTGGTCGTGGCACGGCGCGAGACGGAACTGGCCGCGACCGTGGACGAGTTGACGGGCGATGGGTGCCGGGCGGCCTGGGTGAGCGGGGACCTGGGCTCACGGGAGGGCGTGCGGGCGGCGGCCGAGGAGGCGGTGCAGGCGTTCGGGGAGCCGGACATCCTCGTCAACTCGGCGGGGATCAACCTGCGTCCGCCGATGGGCGAGCTGACCGAGGACGTCTGGGACACCACGATGGCGGTGAACCTGGAGGCGCCCTTCCTGCTCGGGCAACGCTTCGGTCCCGGCATGGCCGAGCGTGGCTTCGGGCGGATCATCCACGTCACCTCGCAGCAGGCCCACCGCGCCTTCGTGCAGAGCGGGGCCTACGGTGTCTCCAAGGGCGCGCTGGAGTCGCTGGCCCGCTCGCAGGCCGAGGCCTGGTCGCCGTACGGCGTCACCTGCAACACCCTCGTCCCCGGCTTCGTCATGACCCCCCTCAACGCCCGCCTCGCCTCCGACCCGGAGAAGGTCACCGCCCTCGCGGCCCGCACGATGACCGGCCGCAACGGCCTCGCCGAGGACTTCGCGGGCGCGGCGGTGTTCCTGGCGAGCGGGGCGTCGGGGTATGTGACGGGACAGTCGATCTTCGTGGACGGGGGGTTGTCGGTGCACTGAGGTGCGGGGCGGTTGAGGGGCGGCGGGAGGCGGTGGGTCCACCCGTGGGTCCACTCGGGTTTCCACCCTGAATCCACCCGTGGGTCCAAGCCCTGAGCCGCCCCGGAGCCGGATAGTCGAGGCATGACGACCTCCGACTGGATCATCGATGTGGCGCTCGTCCTCGTCGTCGTACGGCAACTGCGCGAGGAGCGGCTGACGATCTTCACGTTCCTGGTTCCGCTGGCCCTGATCGGCTGGGTCACCGAGAGCTACCTCCGCCATGTGCCGACCGCGGGCGACGACCTGGTGCTGACCGGTGCCTTCGCGGCGGTCGGGGTCGCCCTCGGGCTGGCCGGCGGCCTGCTCACCCGGGTGCGGTTCGCGGACGGGCACATACGGGTGAAGGCCGGCTGGGCGGCCGCCGCACTGTGGGTGCTCAGCATGGGCTTCCGCCTCGGCTTCGCGGTCTGGTCCTCGCACGCCTCGGGCATGGCGCACCTGGCCCGCTTCTCCGCCGCGCACGACATCACCGACGCCCAGGCCTGGGTCGCGGCCCTGATCCTCATGGCCCTCGGGGAGGTGACCGTCCGCCTGGGGGTGATCGCGGTACGCGGCCGCCTGCTGCACATACGTGCCGTTCAACGGCCGCGGATCGCGTGAGCCTTCTCCTGGAGGAGACACGCGCTCGCCGTCACTTCGAGGGCCGCCGTCACTTCGAGGGCGCGAACGCCGTCACCCGCACCCCGGTGTCGCAGATGTGCACCGCCTGCTTCTTCCCGCCGGAGGTGAAGGAGAGCGTCAGCGGCCGGGCCTCGCCGGGCGGCACGACGTTGACGCCGGTGATCTCCTCGCACTCGTCGAGCGAGGTGAAGGTGAGCGTCGCGGAAGCGGAACCACCGGACGCGAGGCTGAACTTGTCCGCGTCGGCCGCCGACCCGTCCCAGTCCACAGGCAGTTCGGTCGGCCCGGATCCACCGATGAAGAGAAGGGAGGGGAAGCCGCGCACCGAGCAGGAACCGGAGCCCTTGTTGGTGATCACGACGGAGGCGCGGCCCGTCCCGGTGCTGACCGCCGCGGCCTTCAGGTTCTTCGTGAGGCAGTGGTCGGCGGCCGGTGAGGGGAGGGAGTCGGCGCCGAGGAGCACCCCGCCGGTCCCGGAGGGGGAGGACGTACCGCCGTCGCCACCGCTCTTGCCGAGGGTCCCGCCGGTGCCGCCCGATGTCCCACCGGAACCGGAGCTTCCGCCCTGGTTCTCGTCGGCCCGCGACCCGCTCCCGTCCGCCGTGTTCGCCTTGTCCGCCGCACTCGACGAGCCGGAACCGGAACCGCTGCCCGAGCCGTCCTCGGCGTCGGAGGACGAGGAGGAGCATCCGGCCGCCCCGGCGAGCAGCAGGACCGTGACGACGGAGATCAGTGGTCGGCGCATGGCTCCTGCCGGTTGCTCGAACGAATTGACGGACTCGGTCCCTTACCTGTGAGCGTATTGCATAGAATCCACGCCGATCACATTCATCGTTCACCGGCGCTGCGGAGCGCACCGCCTAGGGGGGAAGGGTCGGCCGCGTGCGCGGGAGCGACAACAGCAACGACAACAGAACCGATGCCAAGGCCATACGGCGCAGGCGGTTTTTGGGTGCGGGAGCCGCCACGCTGGGGGCCGCCGGAGTGGCGGCCGCGACCCAGATGACGGGCGGCGGCGCCGCGGCCTCCGTGGGCGGTTCGACCACCACGGCCGGTGCCGGTACGTCGGTGAGCGGCTCGGTCTTCAAGCTGGGCGTGGCCTCCGGCGACCCGCTGCCCACCGCGGTGGTGATCTGGACCCGGGTGGTGCCGGCGAACCCGGGCAGCTCCGGGATCCTGCCGCCCACCGTCGCGGTGAGCTGGGAGCTGGCCTCCGACAGCGGCTTCACCAAGATCCTCAAGAGCGGCTCGGTCAACGCGACCAGCGCGCTCGGCTACAGCGTCCATGTGGACGTGACGGGCCTGAGCGCGTCCACCGACTACTGGTACCGGTTCAAGGCGCTGGGCCGTACGTCTCGCACCGGCCGCACCCGGACCGCGCCGGCCGCGGGCAGCAGCCCGGAGAACGTGCGGATCGCCCTGGCCTCCTGCCAGAACTGGGCGCACGGCTACTTCACCGTGTACCAGGACATGCGGGCACAGGACCCCGACCTGGTGCTCTTCGTCGGCGACTACATCTACGAGAGCTCCGCCTACTCCTACCGCGTGCGCCGGCACGAGGGGTCGAGCGCGCCCGTGACGCTCGCCCAGTACCGGGCCCGCCACGAGCAGTACAACACCGACCCGGACCTGCAGGCGATGCGTGCCTCCACGCCGTTCGTCGTCGTCTTCGACGACCACGAGGTGGAGCAGGACTGGGCGGGCGACAAGGCGAACGACCCGGTGGCCTGGCCGCCGGCCAAGTTCCTGGAGCGACGGGCGGCCGCCTTCCAGGCCTACTACGAGCACATGCCGATCCGCCTCAAGCAGAAGCCGAGCGGGCCGGACGTCCAGATGTACCGCTCGCTCGACTTCGGCACCCTGGCCCGGCTGCACGTCCTGGACACCCGTCAGTACCGCGACGACCAGGCGACCACGCAGGAGGTCGCCAAGGAGGCCGGCCGGGTCATCGTGGGCACCACCCAGCGGAACTGGCTGCTGAACAGCATGAGCACCGCGGGCAAGAAGTGGAACCTCATCGCCTCCCCGGTGATGATGGCCGAGACCGACCTGCTGGCCGGTGTGGGCAAGCTGTGGGAGTACGACGCCTGGGACGGCTACCAGGCCGAACGCAACGCCCTGCTGGCCGACTTCCAGGACCTGCGCAACCCGGTGGTGCTCACCGGCGACCGGCACCGCACCATCGTCAGCGACCTCAAGCTGGACTACGCCGACCCGGACTCGGCCGTCGTCGGCGCCGAGTTCGTCGGCACCTCCATCTCCAGCAACGGCGACGAGGACCTGGAGGCCTTCGCCGCCGAGTGGGCGCCCAGGCTGCCGGACAACCCGCACTGGAAGATGATCGACGCCCGCCGCGGCTACCTGCTCTTCGACATCTCCGCGGACGGCATCGACGCCACGCTGCGGACCATCTCCACGGTCGTGACGAGGAACGGCACGACGAGCACGGCCGCGACCTTCCGGGTGACCGACGGGGTGCCGGGTGTTCAGCGGGTGGGCGCCGAGAGCGCGGCGTCGGCCTCGTCGTCGTCCTCGCCGAGTGAGAGCGCGGAGGCGAGCCCGTCCGCCGACGCCGGGGACTCCCCGACCCCGACGGACCCGGCCACCCCCACGGACCCGGCCACGACGGACTCCACCTCGCCGTCGCCCACCGAGTCCGTGACGGGCGACGTGCCCGCCACCGACGTATCCCCGACCCTCTGATCCCGGGAGAGACCGTGTTCACCACCCGATCCCGGCGGACCGAGGGCGGCCACAGACACCGGCGTCCGCTCGCCGTGAAGGTGTCCGCGCTGGCCGGTACGGCCGCGGTGCTCGTCGCGGGCGCCCTCACCGTGCTGCCCGGCGACGCCGACGCGACCGCCCCGGCCCGCGCCGACTTCGACGGCGACGGCACCTCCGACCTGGTGTACCGCAATGTCGCGGGCCAGCTGTACGTCAACATCGGCTCCTCGGAGACGATGGCCCTCGACGCGGACGTCGCCAAGGTCAAGGATGTCCTCACCCCGGGCGACCTCGACGGCGACGGCGTCCAGGACGTGCTGACCCTCAGCTCCAGCGGGGTGCTCTCCTTCCACCCGGGCATCTACGCGCGCGTGCCCGGCGGTCTGGGCTCGCGCCGTACGGCCGCCACCGGCTGGCAGGCCTACAACAAGATCGCCGCCCCGGGCGACATGAACGCCGACGGCAAGCCCGACCTGCTGGCCCGCACCTTCTCCGGGACCCTCTACTACTACCCGGGCAAGGGCGACGGCTCCTTCGGCAGCCGCGTCAAGATCGGCACCGGCTGGCAGCAGTACGACGAGCTGATCGGCGCCGGCGACCTCAACGGCGACGGCATCGGCGACCTGCTGGCCCGCACCTTCTCCGGGACCCTCTACCGCTACACCGGCAAGAAGGGCGGCACCTTCAACGCCAAGGTCAAGGACTCCCGGACCGAGTGGGCGTCGTACAACCAGATCATCGGCGGCGGCGACTGGGACGGCAACGGCAAGACCGACCTGCTGGCCAGGGACTTCTCCGGCAACCTCTGGCTCTACCCGGGCAACGGCAACGGCACCTTCGCCACCCGCCAGGCCCGCAGCAAGGGCTGGGGCAAGGCCACCCAGTTCGCGGGCGCCGGCAACAACCCGCACTTCGGGAAGTACGGCGTCATGGCCCGCACCTCGGCCGGCAGCGTCTACAGCTACGAGGTCACCGGCACCGGCACCCTGACGAGCAAGCTCCTGGTCGGCGGCGCCTGGCCGTCCTCCAGCACCCGCCTCGCCTACGCCTCCTCGCTGCGCGACAACGGCCTCGCGGACCTGGTCGTGCACTCCGTCAGCAGCGGCAAGCTGACCAACCCGGCGTTCTACGCCCTCTCCGACCCGCTGCTCGCCGCCGGCTCCACCACCTACAACCGCATCGTCGGCCCCGGTGACATCACCGGCGACGGCAAGGGCGACCTGCTGGCCGTCACCAGCTCCGGCACGCTCTACCTCTACGCGGGCACCGGCAGCGGTATGTCGGTCGCGGGCCGGGTCAAGCTCGGCACCGGCTGGCAGCAGTACAACGCCGTGGTCGGACCGGGCGACCTCACCGGTGACGGCCGCCCCGATCTGCTGGCGCGTGACAGCTCCGGCACGCTGTGGCGGTACGCGGGCACCGGCTCGGCGTCCAAGCCGTTCGGCGGCCGCGTGAAGATCGGCACCGGCTGGCAGCAGTACAAGAAGCTGTTCTCCCCGGGCGACGCCAACGGCGACGGCAAGGCCGACCTCATGGTCACGACCTCCACCGGCGCCCTCTACTTCTACGCCGGGACCGGCACGGGCGGCTTCAAGGGCCGCGTGTCCAAGGCCACCAGCGGCTGGAGCAGCTGGACGGACCTGCTCTGAGCGGACCCCTTCTCAGCCGCGCCGGATAGCATCGCGGGGTGAACACCTACTGGCACGTCGTCCTGCCGCCGCTCTGCGCCTGACCGGGCGCAGAGACACCGCTGTCGGCTCGATCCCGGCCCCCGTCGACCCGTAACGCGGTCAGGGGCTCGTTGTCGTGCGCCCGTTTCGAATCCAGTCCCTGACGCATTCGACGACGGAAGTTCACGACCGTGCCCCACCGCACCTCCGCACGCCCTGCCCGCGTGTCCCGCCCGGGCCTGCTCACCGGCCCCACCCCCGTCCTGACCGCCGCCGTCCTGTGGGGGACCACGGGGACGGCGAGTTCCCTGGCCCCGGCCGACGCCCCGGCGGCGGCCATCGGCTGCGCCGGACTCGTCCTCGGCGGCCTCCTGATGTTCCTCACCTCCCGGGGCGCCCGCGCGCTCCTCGTCCGGGCGTCGCCCGGGGAGCGCCGGCTCCTGGCGCTCGGCGCCCTGGCCGTGGCCGGCTACCCGGTCACCTTCTATCCGGCGGTGGCCCGCACGGGCGTGGCGGTGGCCACGGTGATCGCCCTCGGCAGCGCGCCGGTCTTCACCGGCCTGCTGTCCTGGCTCACCGGCCGGTCCCGCCCGACCGTCCGCTGGACGGCGGCCACGGCGGCCGCCGTTCTCGGCTGCACCCTCCTGGTGCTGGGCCCCGAACTCACCGGCCGGGCCACGCCGATGGACCTGACGGGCGTGGCCCTCGCCGCGTGCGCCGGGCTGTCGTACGCCGTCTGCTCGCTGATCGGCGGCCGGCTCATCACCGACGGCCACCCCTCGGGGGCGGTGATGGGGACGTTGTTCGGCGCGGCGGGCGTCCTGGTCCTCCCCCTGGTGCTCGCGTCGGGCACCCACTGGCTCACCACGCCCCGGGGCGCGACGGTGGCGCTCTACCTGGCCCTCTTCACGGTCGCCCTGGCCTACCACCTCTTCGGCCACGGCCTCCGGCACACCCCCGCGTCCCTCGCCACCTCGCTCACCCTCACGGAACCGGCGGTCGCGGCGCTCCTGGGCATCACGGTCCTGGGCGAACACCTCCCGGCCGTCTCCTGGGCGGGCCTGGCGATCCTGTTCGCGGGCCTGGGTCTGCTGGCCCTCCCGAGTGACAGGACGGCCGCCGGGAACGGGTGAAACCGGAGCGCAGGAAGCAGCGTCTTGGTGTACAAGACCGGGATAACGTATCCGAGTTACGCCATCTCCGGCCTGTCTGGACGAACCAGGGAGGATGGTAGGAAATGGCACACCGGAAACACTCTCTGTCCCACGGCGCTGCCCTGTGCGCGGCCGTCGCCGCGACGGCGGCCCTGCTGACGGGCTGCACACCGAACAGCGGCGGCTCCGCGAGCGCGGCGGAAACACCGTCCTCGTCGGCGCCGTCGCCCACACCGACGACCCCCGCACCCGGTCACACCACGGCGGGCTCCCCGCCCAAGACCGGCGGCTGCACCTCGCTGGTGGTGTCGTCGGCGGTGAAGGCAAACGTCACGACCGCCTACGGCAACCAGGCCCGACCCCGCCTCACCCACCTCGCGCCGGTCAAGGGCACGTTCTACTACGGCAGTTGCGACGGCACCTTCTACGCCGCGACCCGCTTCCGGCCGACCGCCGGCAGCACCGAGGCGGAACAGGTCGCCCTCCAGGACGACGGGTCGGCAATGAAGTACTTCGTCGACCGCCCCGGCACGGGCTGGACCTACCTGGCGAGCGACGGCTTCCCCGCCTCACCACAGGGCTGCGCGGCCATCACTCGGATCCCGTCGAGCCTGGCATCCGCGTGGGACGACTGCCACTCCACGGCGTGAGGGCGGCGGGCCGGCCGGTCAGCCCTCCGGTGTCTGGTGCGTACGCTGCAGCAGTCCCGCGTGGGCGGCCAGGACACCGGCCTGGAAGCGGCTCTGGGCGCCGAGGCTGTCCATGATGACGGCGATGTGACGGCGGAGGGTGCGGGCGGAGATGCCGAGGCGGTGGGCGATGAACTCGTCCTTGTGGCCCGCCGCCAGCAGCCGCAGGATGGCGCTCTGGACGGCACCGAACGTCTCGCCGTAGCCCACGACACAGGGCTCGAAGTCCGTGGCGGACTCCCAGGCGTAGGCGTGCAGTCCGCCGAGCACACCCACTGCCGCGGCGTCGTAGAGAACGGTCACCTCGCGGGAGTCGGCGGTGAACGCGAAGGCCGTGCCGCGGTCGAGGACCAGCAGGTTCTGCGGTGGCGCGTTGCAGGTGCGCACATGGGCGCCGGCGTCCGCGAGGCCGCTGAGGAGCTTGCGGGCCTGGGCGTGGGCGCGCACCGTGTGCGGGACGACGGCACGTACCCCGACGCCGCGCCGCAGCAGCGTGGCGAGGAAGGGTTCGACCAGCCGGAGCGGGTGGTCGTCGGGGCTCTCGCCGGACTGCATGAGCAGTGCCTCGTCGGTGCAGTGGGACACCGCGTCCGCCAGCCGCAGCCGGGTCTGTGTGCTGTCGTGGGTGGTGAAGGAGGGCTCGGTGTGCAGTTCGGCGCGCCGCACCCGGTCGAAGACGTCGCCGAAGCGCCGGAGTCTGCCCTGGATGCCGGTGAGGGTCAGGCGCCGGTCGTGGATCTCCTGTTCGAGCGGCGCGACCAGCTCCAGATGCGCCGCGCTCGGACCGACGGCGATCAGCCGGCGCCGGTCGTCGTCGAGGAAGGAGATCAGCCGCAGCGCCTCCAGGTGGCGCAGCGCGCCGTCGACACGGTGGTAGGGGGCGCCGAGCGCCGCCTCGATCTCGGCCGCGGAGGCCGAGGGGCGGCGTAGCACCCAGCTGTATACCTCGGCGGAGAACTCGTCGTCGTAGACCACCTCGTCGAGGTCGACCTGGTGGGTTCCCACCTCGTCGAGGGGTATCTCGTCGCGCAGGGCCACGTGGTGTCGGGCCATGGGCGGCACTCACCTCCGGTGTGCTGGATGATGCCGTGCTGTTCTGAGGGGCGCGAGGCGACAGTCGGCGTCGACGGTCTGTCGGCGTCCGTGGCGATCATGCCGCAGGGGCGGGTGCGCGGTGAACGGCTGTGCCACCAAGGGATGAAACCCCCGGCGCGAATCTGCGACTTTGGTTGCAGCCGGTGTTGCGGGCACATTGCGGCCGAAGTCTCCCACGCGTTGCGGCGTTTAGGCTGCGCCGCGTGACTGAGGCGACGGAGCGGCACATGACGGGCGGCCTGCCGGTCTTACGGCTCGCGCGGCTGTGTCTGGCGGAGGCAAGGCCGCAGGTGCAGGGGATCTTCCTGCTGCGGTTCGCGGTGGGTGCCGTGGGCGCGCTGCCCGCGGCCGCCGACGGAGGACCGGCCGTGGTGGGCGCGGTGGCCTGGTGGGGCGCCGTGGTCTTCGCGTACCTGCTGAACGGGGTGACGGACGTCGCCGAGGACCGGGCCAACGGCTCGCGGCGGCCGATCGCGCGCGGGGCGCTGCCGGTCCGTACGGCCGGGTGGAGCGCCGCCGCGGTGGCGGTGGCCGCCCTCGGGCTGAGCGCGGCCGCCGGGGGCGGGCTGGTGTGGTGGAGCGCCGTGTTCCTCGCGCTGGGGTGGGCGTACTCGGCGCCGCCGCTGGCGGCCAAGCGGTGGAGCCTGTCCTGCTCGGTGGTGGTGTTCGGGCTCGGCTGGACCAGTTACGCGGCCGGGGCGGCCGCCGCCGGGAGCGGACTCGACCGTGTGGGGCTGGTGTTCGCCATCGCCCTGTCGGCGTGGATGGCGCTGGTCGGGGCGGTGGTCAAGGACCTGTCCGACGCGGGCGGCGACGCCGTCGGCGGGCGGCGCACCCTGGCGGCACGACGCGGACTCGGCGCCGCGCGCCGGCTGGCCGTGCTCGGCGCGGTGCTCGTCGGGGTGGGCGGACCGGTCGCCTCGCTGGTGTGGGCGCCGGTGGCGCTGGCCGGGACGCTGCCGCTGGCCGCCGGCGCGGGGTGGGTCGTGACGGTGTGCGTCCGGACGGCCGGGGAGAGGGACCGGCACACACGGCGTGGTGGGTACCGGGCGTTCATGGCCACCCAGTACGCGGCCAACCTCGCCCTGCTCACCGCCCTGTTGGTGCGGGACGCGGTCCGGTAGGGATCAGCGGTCCAGGCCCCCGCCGAACGCCTTGTGCACCGCGTCCATCCGGGAGGAGGCCCCCAACTTGGCGAAGACGTTGGACAGATGGCGCTTGACCGTGGGCTCGGTGATGCCGAGCCGGCGGGCGATCTGCCGGTTGGTCATCGCCCGGGCCACCTCCTCCAGCACCTCCCGCTCCCGCACGGTCAGCGACGCGACCTGCGCGTCCGGGCCGAACTCCGGTAGAGGGTCGGGCTGTTCGCCGGCCGTGTCGCGGCCGGTGGCCAGCAGGCGGCCGCGGGTCTCCTCGTAGCCGAGCATGCCCGCGTGCAGTCTGCTCCCGGCGGCGGCCCGGAAGGCGGCGTTGACGCGCGTCACCACTTCGGGCCGCTGCACCAGCGCCTCCTGGTCCATGGCCTGCCGTACGGCGGGTTCCAGCGCGGACCAGAGGATCTCCACCGCCCGCACCGACTCGGCGGCCGGTATCCGCTGCAGCGCCCGGTGGGAGCCGAGCAGCCGGGTGTACTCCTTCGACCGGTCGGTCTCCTCGGGCGGGGCGGGCGAGCCGGCCAGCGCCAGCGCGTCGACGCATTCGTCGAGGATGGCCAGCGCCTGCCAACGGCACTGCCGCCAGGCCTCCGGCAGGGTGGCCAGCGGGCTGTTCACACGCAACAGGCTGGCCCGGTACGCCGCCATGACCTCGGGGATCCTGGCTCTCAGCGCTCGGGCGGCCCTCGCGTAGGCCATGCTCCCCCTCGTGTCCCCCTGAAGGGCGCGACAAGCGCCCAACCGTCGATCCTACTCGGGGCGGCGGGGGAGAGGGACAGGTCAGCCGAGGTTGCCCAGGAGGCCCGCCACGTCGAGGGTGCGGTGGGAGAAGCCGGACTCGTTGTCGTACCAGCCGACGACCTTCACCAGGGAGCCCGCGTCGCCGTCACCGTCGAGGACCATGGTGAGCGGGGCGTCGAAGGTGCAGGAGGCGGAGGTGCCGATGATGTCGGTGGAGACCAGCGGGTCCTCGCTGTGGACGAGAAGGCCCTGGAGCGGGCCGCGGGCCGCCTCCGCGTAGGCGGCGTTGACCTCCTCGACCGTGACCCGGCGGCCGAGTTCGACGGTCAGGTCGACGACCGAGCCGTCGATGACGGGCACCCGCATGGTGGTGGGCACGATGTTGTGGGCGGCGGCGCGGGCCCGCCGGAAGTCGCGGTGCGGCGCGTCGTGCAGCCGCTGGTCGCTGGTGTAGGCGTGGGAGGTGTTCATCAGACCGCGGCGCAGGCCGAAGCTCCGGTGCAGCACTTGGGCCAGGGCCTGTCCGGCGGATCATGCCGGCGTCGCGGGGCTGGGCACGCCCGTCTGCCGCGTTGTCGTCTCTCGCCGACTCCCCCACGCTCGAACAACCTCGCGCGGGAGGGACCCCCATCGCGTCGCCGCCCTCCTCCGCCTTGCAGCCAGACGCACCCAGCCCCGCTCACCTGCACCGGTCAGCGCCGTTTCCCGCAGCCGGCCTGACCCGCCGGACAGACCCTGGCGGTGCGGCGCAGTTGGTGGTGCAGGAGGCGTTCGAGGCGATCCGGTGCTCGGCGGTCAGCTCGTCGTCGTTGATGCCGTGGACCACGGTGAGGTCGACCCCCTTGGCCGGGGCCGAGATCAGTACGCGCCGCGCGCCCGCGTCCAGATGGGCCCGGGCGGACTCGCCGTCGGTGAAGACGCCGGTCGACCCGACCACGATGTCGACGTCCAGGCCGGCGGCTCCCGCTCCCGCAGGGCGGGGATCCCGCGGTCGCCGATCACGAGGTGGCCGTCGTCGGCCGTGACCGGCTCCTCCAGCCGTCCGTGTACCGAGTCGAAGCGCAGCAGTCCGGGATTGGTCAGGTCGTTGACGGCCACGATCTCGATGTCCGGGCGGGTCAGCGCGATACGGGCGACGGTGCGTCCGATGCGACCGAATCCGTTGATGGCGAGGCGCGTTGCCATGGTGTCGGAATCTCCTCGGTGTAGTGCGAATGTACCGGGAACGAGTGCGTACGGAGCTGCCCTCGGGCAGCCTAGGGCCATTCCCTCGCCAGATGACGCGAGAGGCGCTGTCCGCTACCGGACAGTCCGCTAGCGGGCGTTGAACCGCTCGTTCCTCTTGTTTAGCGTTGCGCTGTCTCCGAATTCCGTGGCATTTCCATGAGAACTCAAGTGCGGGGGAACCTTCCGTGGAATCCGTCTCGATCGTGGAACAGCTGGACCGCGTCACACGGGACGCGCCGGACGCGCCGGCCGTCTCGGACGCCGCGGAAACCCTGACGTATGCCCGCCTGTGGGCCCGTATCCGGGCCATGGCCGGACTCCTGCGCGCGAGCGGGAGCACACCGGGCGCACCGGTCGGCGTGTGCATGGCGCCGACGGCCTCCCGACTGGCGGCGCTGCTGGGCACGATGGCGGCCGGATCGCCGTACGTCCCGATCGACCCGCACTTCCCGGACGACCGGATCCGCGCCGTCGTCGAAGGTTCCGGGGTCGGGCGGATCCTCGTGGACGAGAGCACCGCGGGGCGGTTCGCGGCGCTGCCGTACCGGACGGCGGACGCGAGCGCCTGGCCGTCGTACGACGGAACAGGGCCGAACGACCTTCGCCCGCCCGGGAGTTCCGACCTCGCCTACGTCATCCACACCTCCGGCTCCACGGGCGCCCCCAAGGGCGTCGGGGTGGAGCACGGCAGCGTCAGCCGGCTCTTCGACGCGCTGGACGAGGTGATCCCCCAGCTCCCGGACCGCTCCGCGCAGCGCTGGCTGGCGGCGGCGAACTTCTGCTTCGACATGTCGATCGTGGACCTGTACTGGCCGCTCACCCGGGGCATCCCCCTCGTGCTCGCCGACATCGACTCCCTCGCCGGGCGCTCCGCCGAGGGCGCCGAGTTCCTGACCGGGCAGCTCGCGAGCGGCCGGGTCACGCACTTCCAGTCGACGCCCTCCCTGGTGCAGCTGATGCTGCGCGACCCCACCCTCGCCACCGCCGTGCGCGGCCTCCATGTGCTGGTCATGGGCGGCGAGATCGTCCAGCCCGAGCTGGTCGCCCAACTGCGCCCCATTCCCCATGTGTTCAACGGCTACGGCCCCACCGAGACCACCGTCTACACCACGCTGCACCCCTGCACGGCGGCCGACGCGAACGCCGGGCAGGTGCCCATCGGCCGGGCGCTGCGCGGTGTGGAGCTGCGGGTCGTCGGCGAGGACGGGCGCGAGCGGCCGTACGGCGAACTCGGTGAACTCCTCATCGGCGGCACGGGGTTGGCCCGCGGGTACCTGGGTGACGCGGAGCTCACGGCCCGGAAGTTCCCGGTGCTGGGCGAGGGCGCGGACCGGCGGCGCTGGTACCGCACCGGGGACCTGGTCACGCTCGGCGCGGACGGCACCGTGCGCTACCGGGGGCGCGTCGACAGCCAGGTCAAGGTCCGTGGCTACCGGGTCGAGCTGGGCGAGATCGAGACGGCGATCCGCGCGGTCCCCGGTGTCGAGGAGGCCGCGGTGTTCCCGGTGCGGGACGACAGCGGCCGGGTGGTCCGGCTGACCGCGGCGGCGAAGGCCACGGCGGCGAAGGCCACGGCGGCCGCGGTGACCGGGGACGACGTCCTCGCCCGGATCGGCCGGGTGCTCCCGCCGTACGCGGTGCCGCAGTCGGTGACCGTCCTCGCGGAACTCCCCCTGGGCCACACCGGGAAGCTCGACCGCAAGGCCCTGGAGCGGCTGCTGACCGAGCGGCCGGCGGCGCCCGTGCCCGCGCCCCGGGCGCCCCTGGGCGAGGTGGAGCGGGCCGTCGCCGAGGCCTGGGACGCGGTCCTGGACGACGACGTGAGCGCCGACACCGGCGCCAACTTCTTCGACCTGGGCGGCAATTCGCTGCTGCTCGGCTCCGTTCTGACCCGGCTGCGCCGGCGCTTCCCCGACGCCCGGCTGGGGCTCGTGGAGATGTACCGCTACCCCACGGTGCCCGCCCTCGCCGCGCGCATCCGCACCGGGCCGACGTCCGGGACGCGGCCCTCCCGGCAGGGGGCGCGCCGATCCGCCCCGCTGAGCACGGCCGACCGGAGGCGACTGGCCCGGCGCGGCGAATAACCGCGCGGAATTCCGCTCTCTTTTCACGCTGTTCGCCGACCGCATTCACCGTACGTATTTCCGCGCACCGGCAGGGAAGGCAAGGGCCCGGCAGTGAACCATCGCGCATTACGCGACGTGAACGAACACGACCAGCAGAGCATCGCCGTCATCGGCCTGGGCTGTCGTTTTCCGGGCGCGGAATCCCCGGCGCGGTTCTGGTCGAACCTCGTCGCCGGGGTCGAGTCGGTGCAGGTCGAGGGAAGCACCCCCGACGGCTGGCTGCGCGCCCGGTCGGTCCTGGAGGGAATCGAGGAATTCGACGCCGGGTTCTTCGGCTACAGCCCCCGCGAGGCCGCCCTGCTCGACCCGCAGCACCGGCTCTTCCTGGAGGTCTGCTGGGAGGCCCTGGAGGACGGCGGCGCGGCCGGGCGACGGCGCACCTCCGGCATCGGGGTGTACGGCGGCAGCGGCACCAGCCTCTATCTGATGCACCACCTCAGCGGCCAGACCGGCAAGGCCCTCCCCAACTACCTCGACTCCAGCGAGGACCTGCGCCTCGCGATGGCCGCCGAACGCGACTACCTGACCAGCCGCGTCTCCTACAAGCTCGACCTGGACGGGCCCAGCGTCAACGTGCAGGCCGCCTGCGCCACCTCGCTCTACGCGCTCCACCTGGCCTGCCAGGCGCTGCTGGCCGGCGAGTGCGACCTGGCGCTGGCCGGCGGGGCGCATGTCCCGGTGCCGCAGATCGACGGCTACCGGCCCGAGCCCGGCCTGGTGATGTCGCAGGACGGGCACTGCCGTTCCTTCGACGCCGGCGCCACCGGCACCGTCTTCGGCAGCGGCGTCGGCGCGGTCCTGCTCAAGCCCCTGGTCCGGGCGCTGGCCGACGGCGACCGGGTGTACGCGGTCGTGCGGGGCACCGCGGTCAACAACGACGGGGCGGGCAAGCCCGGTTTCAGCGCCCCGAGCGTGTCCGGTCAGGCCGCGGTCGTCCGCCAGGCGCTGGCCGCCGCCGACGTCGACCCCGCGACGGTCGGCTACGTGGAGGCGCACGGCACCGCGACGCCGACCGGTGACCCCATCGAGGTCGAGGCGCTCACCGAGGCCTTCGAGGGCGTGGCCCCGCGGTCCTGCGCGCTGGGCTCGGTGAAGACCAACATCGGGCATCTGAGCTGGGCCGGCGGCATCGCCGGGGTCATCAAGACGGCCCTCGCCCTGTGGCATCGCAGGATCCCGGCCTCACTGCACTTCCGTACGCCCAACCCGGCGATCGACTTCGCCGGTTCACCGTTCTACGTCCAGACCGAGACCGCCGACTGGCCGCGGGGCGTCAGTCCGCGCCGCGCGGGGGTCAGCGCCTTCGGGCTCGGTGGCACCAACGCGCACGTGGTCCTCGAAGAGGCTCCCGCCTCCGCACCCGTACCGGAGCGGCCCGAGGGCCCGCAGGTGCTCGCGCTGTCCGGCCGCAGCGAGCCCGCCCTGCGGGAACTGGCCTCCCGGGTCGGTGCGGCCCTGCTGGCCGAGGAGGCGCCCGAGCCCGTGGACGCCGCGTACAGCCTCGGCACCGGACGCCGTCACTTCGCCCACCGGGCGGCGGTCGTCGCCCCGGACCGCAAGACCCTCGCCACGCTGCTGGGCGCGGTGGCGGACGGCCACGAGGACGCGGCCGACCGCTTCGAGGGCGAGATCGGCCTCGCCACCGGGAAGGCGCCGAGCGCGCGGCCCCGGCTGACGATGCTCTTCTCGGGGCAGGGCGGCGAGTATCTGGAGGCCGGCCGGGACCTGTACCGGCACGAGCCGGTCTTCCGGGAGTTCCTCGACGCCGCCGGCCCGGAGTTCGAGCGGTACACCGGGCACGGGCTCACGGAGTTCCTGTACCAGGACCCCGCCCGCCGGGGCATGCCGCTCACCGACATCCGGCTGGCCCAGCCGGTCGTGTACACGCTCCAGGTCGCGCTGGCACGGCTGTGGGAGCACTGGGGCCTCACCGCGGACACCCTCGTCGGACACAGCCTGGGCGAGTACGCGGCCGCGCACCACGCCGGGGTGTTCGACTTCGGCACCGGGCTGTACCTCGTGAGCGAGCGCGCCCGGCTCCTCGGGACGCTGCCCGAGTCGGGCGCCATGGCCGCCGTCTTCACCGGCGCGGACGAGGTGCGCGAACTCCTCGCCGGACAGGACGAGATCGGCATCGCGGCGCTCAACGCCCCGGGCCGTACGGTGATTTCGGGCGACGGCCGGGCGCTGGAGCGGGTGCTCGCCGAGGCCGAGCGACGCGGCCTGGGCTGCCGGCGGCTGCGCATCGGCCGCGCCGCGCACTCCGCGCAGCTCGATCCCGTCCTCGACGACTACACCGCCGTACTGGAATCCGTCGAACTGCGCCCGCCCACCCGCACGTTGGTGTCGACGCTGACCGGCGTGGAGGAGGGGGCGCGGCTCGCGACCGCCATGTACTGGCGGCGGCAGCTGCGGGAACCGGTGCGGTTCCACGACGCCGTCCGGGCGGCGGCCACCGGCTCCGACGTCTTCCTGGAGATCGGGCTCTCCAACACCCTCACCGGTCTCGTGCCGCTGGTGCTCGACGACGGCGGCCTCAGCGAACCGGCCTGCCTGGAGACGCTGCGCTGGGAGCGGGACGACCTCGCCTCCACCCGGCTCGCGCTGGCCGGCGCGTACACGGCCGGCCTCGACGTGGACTGGGCGGCGGTGTCACCGGGCGGCCGCACGGTCTCGCTGCCCACCTACCCCTTCCAGCGTCGCCGCCACTGGGTCGCGCCGGCCGTCGCGGGCACCGCGGACCGCGTGGACAGCGACACGATGGGCGCCCTGGACGCCGTACCGCAGCGGGAGGGCACGGGGCACTCGGTGGTCGTGTGGACCGACGCGGAGCCGGACACACCACGGGCCGTGGAACGCTGCCTGCTGCTCGCGCCGACGGCCGCGTCGGCCACCGAACTGACCGGGGAGCTGAGCCGGCTCGGCGTGGGGGTACGGGTGCATGTGCTCGGCGAGGGCGAGGGCGCGGGTGAGGGCCCGGGTGAGGCCGAGGGCGTGGGTGCAAACCCCGACCCCGACCCCGCCGTCTCCTCCCTCGCCCAAGCCCTCCTGGACCACCGCCCGGACCTGCTGCTCAACGCCGTACCGGCCCTGAGCAGCCGCCGCACCGCCCTCGCCGGACTCCCCCACACCACCGGCTCCGTCGCCGACGACGTGGCCGCCGCCGGAGGGATCGCGACCCTGCGGGCCGTACAGGCGGCCTCCGCGGCCAACCTGCCCGGACTCACCCTGTGCACGGTCACCTCCGGCGCCCACCGGGTGCTGGACTCCGACGACGTGCTGCCCGAGCAGGGCGCGGTGACCGGCATCGCGCGTACGGCCCGTACCGAGTTCCCGACCATGCGCCACCTCCTCGTCGACCTGGGCGCCGCCGACACCCGGCAGCGCTGGCCCCGGGCGGCGGCCCGGCTCGCCGCGACGGCGGCCGCGCCGCCCGCCACGGACGCCGAACTGGCCCTGCGCGGCGAGCGGTTGCTGCTGCCCCGGCTGCGCCCCGCCGCACCCCCCGAGGCGGGACCGCGGGTCCGGGTCGGTCCCGAGGGCTGGTACGTCGTCACCGGCGGCCTCTTCGGCGTCGGCCTGGAGTGCGCGCACGCCCTGCTCGAACTCGGCGCCCGGCGCCTGGTGTTGTGCGGCCGCCGCGCGCCCGACGAGGAGAGCACCGAGCGGCTGGACCGGCTGCGCCGGCGGTACGGCGCGCAGATCCGCACGGAACATCTGGACGTCACCCGACAGGACCAGGTGGAACGGCTGTTCACCACCTACAGCGCCGAAGACTCAGTGATCCGCGGTGTGGTGCACGCGGCCGGCCTGGTCGACGACGCCATCCTCGACCGCACGGACTGGGACCGGATGACCCGGGTGCTGGGTCCGAAGGCGCAGGGCGCCTGGAACCTCCATCGCAGCGCCGCCGCGCACGCCCCCGACCTCGACCTGTTCGTCCTCACCTCGTCCTACGGCGGCCTGTTCGGCAACCCCGGACAGGCCGGACACGCCGCCGCCTGCACCTTCCTCGACGCCCTGGCGGGCCACCGCCGCGCCCTCGGGCTGGCCGGGCTCTCCCTCGACCTGGGCTCCTGGTCGGACGTCGGCATCCTGGCCGGGAACGAGGAGTTCCTGAGCGGGCTGGAACGGCAGGGCATCGGCACCATCTCCGCCGACGAGGGCCGTACCGCCGTACGGACTGCGATCGAGGGCTGGCCCTCCGGACAGGTCGCCGTACTGCCCACCCGCTGGGACCGGCTGGACCCCGAGCACCATCTGGCGTCGAACCCCGTGCTCGCCGGAGTGAGGACGGGTGGTGGTCCGCGGGACGAGACGGACCCCGCCGGCCCCGCGGGCCCGGACGACGTCCTCGCCGTCTGCCGGCAGGTGGTCTCCCGGGTGCTCGGCTACGGCGACGAGGAGCTGGCCGGGCTGGACCTGACCGAGGCGGGCATGGACTCCCTCAACGCGCTCACCATCCGCAACAGGCTCCAGCGGCTGCTGGCGGTGCCGCTGCCGGCGTCGATCTGCTTCGACCGGCCCAGCCTCGCCGAACTCGCCGCCGACGTGGAGAAGCGCATGACGGAGGCAGGTCACCGTGACTGACCCGGAATGGGAGCACATCACCGGCACGGCGGCCGGGGAATTCCGTCCGCTGGCCGAGCGGTTCGAGCGCCTGCACCGCGAAGGCGCCGACTCGGGCGCCGAGTTGTGCGTGTACGTGCACGGCGAGGAGCGGGTCGCGCTGCGCTCCCGGGGGCAGCGGCCGGACCGGCTGCAGAACGTCCGCTCGGTCAGCAAGGCGCTGCTGTCGATCGTCACGCACATCCTGCACGAGCGCGGCGACCTCGACCTCGACGCCCCGATGGCCGACGTCTGGCCGGCCTTCGCCGCCGAGGGCAAGGGCTCCCTCACCCTGGCCACCTTCCTCAGCCACCAGGCCGGGCTGATCGGCGTCGACCTTCCGCTCACCGTCGACGACGTCCTCGACTGGCACCCGGCCGTCGAGGCGCTCGCCGCCCAGCGCCCCTACTGGGAGCCCGGCACCGACCACGGCTACCACGACCTGACCTTCGGCTGGGGCGTGGGCGAGTACCTGCGACGGGCCACCGGGAAGTCGGTGGACGAGCTCTTCGAGACGGAGCTGCGCAAACCGCTGAACGCCGAAGTCCGCATCGGCATCGACGACTTCAGCCGCCTCGTGCCCTTCCAGGAGTCCGGCCCGGCGGGTTCCGGCACCGCGGCCGAGATCCTCCATCTCCTCGGCGACCGCTCCTCCCTGCTCAGCCGCAGCCAGATGAACCCCAACCTCCTCAACGCGGAGAAGTCCCTGCGCTACCTCGCCGCCGAGATCCCCGGCTGCAACGCCGTCTCCTCCGCCCGGCCGCTCGCCAGGATCCTCGCCGCGACCCTCGGCCCGGTGGACGGCGTACGCCTGTGGAACGAGGACACCCTGCGGCGGGCCTCCCGGCTGCGGCGGCGGGGTACCGACCGGGTCTTCGCCCGGGAACGCGCCTACGCGCAGGGCTTCATGCTCCCCGACCGCTATCTGCCCCAGGCCGGCCCGGACGTGGCCTCCTTCGGCCACTACGGGCAGGACTGCGCACTGGTCTTCGCCGTGCCCGAGGACGGCCTGGCCTTCGCCTACACCTCCACGCAGCTCAACCACCGGCTCGACCAGTACACGAAGACCGACGACCGCGCGGCCCTGCTCGGCCGGGCCGCCGTCGCGGCCGTACGGCAGACGATCGGAGACCCCCAATGACCGACGCGCTCCTCGCCGAAAGCCCGCGCCTGAAGGGCATTCTCGACCGGCTGAGCTCGATGTCGATCGAGGACTACTACAACCCGTACAAGATGTTCGAGTGGCCGGACACGCTGCCCCAGCGGATGTGGTGGATGAGTCCCGAGCTGACCACGACGTACGGCACCGAGGTCGCCGAGGAGCTGACCGAGGACCAGCTGTACGCGCTCTCCAAGTACGAGAGCGTCAACTTCTACAGCCTCAACGTGCACGGCATACGGGAACTCCTCATCGAGGTCACCCACCGGATCCACACCGACGACTTCGCCCAGGCCTCGGAGTTCTTCCACCACTTCATCGGCGAGGAGAACGAACACATGTGGTTCTTCGCCGAGTTCTGCCAGCGCTACGGCGGGAAGATCTACAAACAGCTGAGGGGCGGTGCCGAGACCGTGCCGCCGGGCGACGCGGCGAGCCTGCTGGTCTTCGCGCGGATCCTGGTCTTCGAGGAGCTGGTCGACCACTTCAACCTGCGGATGGGCGCCGACGAGCGGCTGCACGAGACGATCCGGGGCATCAACCGCATCCACCACCAGGACGAGTCCCGGCACATCGCCTTCGGCCGGGAACTGGTCAAGGTGCTCTTCGAGAGCTTCGCCGCCCGGGCCACACAGGACGAACTGACGCAGGTCAGCGACTACTTGAAGCGGTATCTGACCTACAGCTTCGAGACGCTCTACAACCCGCAGGTCTACAAGGACGCCGGGATCGCCAAGCCGCTGGAGATCCGGCGGCGGCTCCTGGAGGGGCCGCGGCGGCGGGAGTTCGAGGCACAGGTGTTCCGCAAGACGCTGCCGTATCTGACGAAGCTCGGCCTCGTCCAGGACGGAGTCGCGGCGTGAGCGGCCGCAGCCGTGTCGACGGCGGACTCGCCCTCCTCGGCCCGCAGGACACGGCACTCCTACGGCTCCTCGACGACACCTTCCGCGACTGGGGAGTCCAGGCCGGCGCCGGGGAGATCTCCGCGCCCCCGCTCTACCCGGTGGACGCGCTGGCCCACCTGGACGTGTACGTGAACTTCCCCCATCTCGCCCTCGTCGCGGGCGGGTTGACCACCCCCACCGACGGCCCCGCGCAGGGCCGGTTCACGACCGGACAGACCGCCGACGCCCACCTGGGCCTGTCCACCGCCACCTGCTTCGGCGCCTACCTCCTCCTCCAGGACACCCGGGTGGCGCCCGACACCCTGCTCACCCTCGTCAACCGCTGCTTCCGCAAGGAGGACCACTTCGACGGACTGCGCCGGCTGCTCAGCTTCCAGATGCGGGAGATCGTCGCGATCGGCACCCAGGCCCACACGAAGGCCGTGATCGCGCGATTCCGGGAGCGCGTCGAGGAGTTCCTCACGCTGCTCGCCCTCGATGTCCGCGTGGAGGCCGCCACCGACCCGTTCTTCGAGGCCGGCGGCGTCCGCGCGCTGCTGCAGAAGATGGAGCCGGTGAAGTACGAGTTCCAGGTCGACGGCCTCGCCATCGCCTCGGTCAACACCCACCGCAACTTCTTCGGCGAACGCTGCCGGATCACCGTCGGGGACGACGGCGCCACGGCGTTCACCGGCTGCGTCGCCTTCGGCCTGGAGCGCTGGCTGGCCGTCCTCCTCGACCACTACGGCACCGCCGAGAAGGCCCGTACCGCCGTCGACCAGGCACTCCGTGAACTCGGCCCCGGGTAGCGCGCCGCGGATCGCGGTGGACCTGGTGCTGCTCTCCCGCGCCGAGGAACTGCTGCGACCCGACCGCCGCCCGGTACTGGCCCGCATGCTGCTGCCGGAGGAGACCGACGCCTGCACCCGGGGCGGCGTGCTCGACGCCAGCGCGGTGGCCGGGGTACTCGCGGTCAAGGAGGCCGTCTTCAAGCTCTTCCACGTACGCGACCGGCCGCTGCCCTGGCTCTCCATCCAGGTGGCCGGCGGGGCGGGCACCTGGCCCGTCGTCCATCTGAACGGGGCGGCCGCGCAGTTGGCCGAGGCCGCCCGGCTCAAGTCCGGGATATCGGTCAGCCTGGCCCACGACGGCGCGTACGCCGTGGCGGTCGCGGCGGCCGTGCACACCACCGAAGGGACCCCATCGTGACCACCACCCAGCCGCAGACGACCGGGATCGACACCATCCGGCAGTGGATCCTCGCCAAGCACGAGGACCGCACCGACATAGCCCCCGACGAGGACCTCATAGAGAAGCGCCTCGTCGACTCCCTCTCCTTCGTCGAGTTCGTCTTCCTGATCGAGGAGACCAGCGGCCAGGAGATCGACATGGACAACCTCGACCTGGGCGAGGTGCGCACCCTGGCCGCCATCGAGAAGCGCTTCCTGTCCGCCTGAGCCACCCGCTCACCCGCGTCCGAAAGGGAAGACCCCCGCGTGGAAGACATCTCCTACACCGCCCAGTGGACCGCGGCCGCCCGCGCCTTGGAGGGCGACCGCGGCGACGGACTGTTCACCGACCCGTACGCGCGGGCCCTCGCCGAGCCCCGCGGCTTCGAACTGCTGGAACGTCACCAGGGCGCCGCCGTCGGCGACTTCATCGCCGTACGCACCCGCTACATGGACGACGCCATAGGCAGAGTCCTCCAAGAGACCGGCATACGGCAGACCGTGCTGCTGGCCGCCGGCATGGACGTACGCACGCACCGGCTCGACTGGCCCCGGGACGCGGTCGTCTACGACGTCGACCACGGCGCGCTGCTCGCCGAGAAGGAGCGCCGGCTGCGGCGGCTCGGGGCCGAGCCGAGGGTGCCGACGGTACCGGTCGCCGCGGACCTGGCCGGGGACTGGCCGACGGCGCTGAAGTCCGCCGGGTTCGACCCCGCCGAGCGCACCCTGTGGGTGGCCGAGGGCCTGGTCTTCTTCCTCACCGAGGAACAGGTCGGGTGGCTGCTGGAGACGGTCGCCGGGGCCGCCCCGGCGGGCAGCCGCCTCGTCGTCGACATGACCAGCGCGACGCTGCTGCGGCATCCGATGACCCAGCCGTTCCTGCGCTCCCTGCGCGAGGAGGGCACGCCCTGGCAGTTCGGCACCGACGACCCGGAGGACTTCCTGGCCGGGCACGGCTGGCGGGTGGAGGACCTGAAACAGCCCGGCGAACCGGGCGCGGGCGAGGGCCGCTGGCCGTACCCCGTCGCCCCGCGCGCCACCCGCGGCGTACCGCGGAACTGGCTGATCAGCGCCGCAACGACGGCGTGAAGCGATCCCGAAGGAACTCATGAGATGAACGAGGCTGAGATGAACGAGGCACAGTGAGCGAGAACGACGAGACCGTGACGCCGGACGGCGGGGCGACGGCCGCCGAGAGCACGACGGGCGTCCCCTGGCGCACGCAGACCGCGATCCTGGCGCTCGGCGCCTTCGTGGTCGGCACCGACGGGTTCATCATCGTCGGGCTGCTGCCCGAGATCCGCTCGACGCTGCACGTCAGCACGGGCGCGGCGGGCCAGATGGTGAGCCTGTTCTCCCTCGCCTACGCGCTGCTGGGCCCGGTGCTCGCCGCGTTCACCGGGAAGTGGTCCCGGCGCCGGGTGCTGGTGGCCGGCGTGGTGCTGCTCGCGGCGGGCAACGCGGTGACCGCCTCGGCGGGGGACTTCGGCCTGGTGCTGGCCTCCCGGGTGCTGGCGGGCGCGGGCGCCTCGATGTTCATGGCGAGCGCCGTGGCGACGGCCGCGTATCTGTCCGGGGAGGCACGGCGGGGCCGGGCCATCGCCATGGTGACCGCCGGGGCGACCCTCGCGCTGGTGCTGGGCGCGCCGCTGGGCACCCTGATCGGCGGCGCCTGGGGCTGGCAGGCGGCGATCTGGTTCGTCGCCGCGATCGCCGCCGTGGTGGCCGCCGTGCTCGCCGTCCTGCTGCCGCCGGTACACCTGGCCTCCGGCGCCTCGCTGCGGGAGCGGCTCGCGCCGCTGACCGACGGCCGGGTGCTGCGGGTCCTGGTCGTCACCCTGCTCGCGTTCGTCGCGGTCTTCCTGCCCTTCACCTATATGAGCGCGGTCTTCGCGCCGGCCGTCGACGGCGAGCAGTCCCGCCTCGCGCTGCTGCTGCTGGTCTTCGGTGCCGCCGCCACCTGCGGCAACCTGGGCGCCGGCCACCTCGCCGACCGCTACGACCCGCGGCGCGTCGTCATCGGCGCGACCCTCGGGATCGCCGCGGTGTTCCTGGTGATGCTGCCGATCCGCGAGAACTTCGTCCTCGTAGCCATCGCTACGGCGTTCAGCGGCGTCGTCTCCTACTCGGTGATCGGCCCGCAGCAGCACCGCATCATCGCCTACGCCTCGCCCGGCGGCGCCCCGCTGGTGACCTCCCTCAACACCTCCGCCGCCTACCTGGGCAACTTCCTCTCCAGCGCGCTCGGCGCGGCGATCCTCACCCGCTCCGCGGCTCTGGTGCTGCCGGTCGCCGCGGCCTTCGCCGCCGTCGCCTCGCTGCTCACCTGGTGGCTCTCCCGCGGCCGTACCCCGACAGAACAGGACACCACCGCATGGTCAGCATGACGCGGTACAGCGTCGACGTCGCCGGCATACCGGTCGGCTACTACAAGGAGGGCCGGGGCCCCGCGCTCGCCCTCGTCCACGGCGGCACCGGGCACCCGGAGACCAGCTTCGCCGGCCTGTTGGAGGACTTCACGGCGCAGCGGACGGTGATCGTGCCCGGTTACTCGGGCAGCGACCTGACCCCGCTGCCCGAGGGCGGCACCGACGCGATCGACGTGGACCTGCTGGCCGACCAGGTGCTGGGCGCGATCCGGGACGCGGGCGACGGTCCGGCGGACCTCTTCGGCATCTCCACCGGCGCCGTCGTCGCCGCGGCGGCGGCCGCCCGGGCGCCCGAACTGGTCCGCCGGACCGTCCTGTTGGGCGGCTTCACGCACTACCGCCAACCCTGGCAACGCCTCCTGGTCCGGGTCTGGCGCCGCCTCGCCGAACTCGACGCCAACGCCTTCGCCGAGTACACGCTGCTGCACGTCCTCTCGGACGCCCACCTGGACGCCATGACCGCCCGCGAACGCCTCGCCCTGCGCGCAGGGCTGGCCCCGACCGAGGGCATGGTCGCCCTGATCGACTTCGTCGCCAAGGTCGACATCACCGAACACGTCGCGAAGATCAGGTCCCCCACCCTGATCATCGCGATGAAACACGACCAACTGGTCCCGGTCCGCTACGCCCGCCAGTTCCACGCGGCGATCCCCGGCAGCGAGTACGTGGAGATCGACTCCGGCCACGCGGCGGCGGTCGAGAAACCGGCCGAACTCCGGAAGATCATCGAGGAGTTCCTCGCGTGAGGTCCCGGAAGCGCGCGTGTCAACTCATCGGCATCACGCGGGCGATGACGATCGAGGTACCGGTGCTGCCGGCGGCCGCGTAGGCGGCGCTGCCGTCCGCGTACGCCTTGAAGGACAGGTACGCGTGGTCGGGCACGTCGATCGTGAACTGGCCGCCCACGGTGGAACCCGTACCGGAGTCGTACACCTGCGCGGCCATCTTCGAGCCCGACGCCCAGGCCAGCAGCATCCGGCCGCCGTAGGTGACCAGATGCGGATGAGCGGCGGCGGCCGAGGTGGTGACGGTCCTGTCGGAGGCACCGGTGCTGAAGTGGTCCAGCCGCGCCTTGCCGCCCTGACTCCACCCGACCCAGTACCCGGCGTCGCTCGACAGGACGATGTCACCGCCGAACAGGGTGCCGTCACAGGTACCCGAGGCCACCGTCCGGTAGTCGGGCGCCTGCGCTATCCGGCAGTTGTTGTCGGTGGCGCAGACCATCACGAAATGACCGGTCCGCGGATCCCAGACGCTGTGGGTGTCCCAGCTGTGGCTGCACCCGAGTTCGAAACTGTCGTGCCCGGACAGCAGGGCCCCGGTCGGGCCGACCACCTGCATCCGGTCGCCTTCGTGGATGTCGACGCAGTCGCCGTTCTGCACGGTCACGGCGTCGGAGAAGTACGCCGAGTAGTTCGTGCCGTCGTAGGCGAGCCGGCCGTGGTGCTGGTACCACCAGACGAAGCGGGCCCCGTCGTCGTAGCCGCCCCGGCTGCTGTTCAGGTTCGTGACCTGCTGCTCCCAGACCATGTGTCCGGAGTTGTCGAAGCGGATCATCCACATGGTGTTGCACGGGCTGGAGGTGCCGCCGCACAGCGGACCGGTGTGGCAGTCGCCCTCGCGGGTCAGCAGCAGCACACCGCCGTCGGCGTCGGCCGCGACGTCCTGGAGGTCGATGCCGGTGAAGCTGGTGGGCGTGCCGGTCAGGTGGTCGTCGCAGTCGACGCTGCCCAGGTACACCTTGCCGTCCGTGCCGAGCCAGGCCAGCCAGGAACGTCCGGACGGGGTGGCCGCGATCGCCATGGGCAGCGGCTCGGTGTCGGACTGGCCTCCGTAGCCGGTCACGGGCACCCCGAGGTCGACCTGCGTCGTCTTCACGACCGGAGACGAACCGGCGGACCGTGGGCAATCGCCCGCGGCGGTCGTCGACGTCGGCGACGCGGACGGTGAGGCGCTGACCTTGGTGGGGCTGGGCGCGGCGCTGCTCGGGGCGGCGGTCGAACTCGTGTCGCCCGAGGTGCTGCCGGTCGGACTGGGGCTCGTACCAGCGGTGGACCTGGGCACCAGCCACGCACGCTGCGCGGTGCAGGGCGACTGCACCAGCGCCGTACCGGCCGCGGTGGCGTCACCGCCGACCGCGACGCACTTGCCGGAGTGCACGGCCACGAGGTTGTATCCCGCGTCCGACCCCGAGCCGACGGCGACCATACGGAACTGCTGGTTGGTACGGCTGTTGCAGGTGTACTGCTTGATGGAAGTGCCGTCGGCCTTCGACCGCCCCGTCACGTCGACGCACCCCTTCGCGTTGAGGGTGCCGATGGTGAAGGTGTCGTCCTTGCCGGAGACCGGCGTGAAGGTGAAGGCCTGCCCGGCACCGCCGGTACACGCGGCGGCGACCAGCGCGCTCCGCATCGTGGTCGCACCGCCCGGCACGTCGGCGCACAGCGCGCTCGACCTGCTGACCAAGGTCGTGGAGAACGCCACCGCCGTGGCGTTCGCGGCCTGGGTGAGCAGCGGCACCGAGACCGCCGTCGCCGAGACCAGCGCCACCGCCCCGGCCACAAGGGCCCATTTCCGTCTGAACAGTTTCAACGCCTGTCTTCTCCCTTGTCCCCCGCCTGGCCGTTGCGGGTGTTCGTGCAGTGGTCGCCACGGACGACGAAGAGGTTGCCGCCGGAAGCGGCCACTCGAAGACGCAGGGATTCACAACACAACGTCGAAGGGCCCCACCGCGAACGGTGGGGCCCTTCGACATCGTGCCCGGTGAGGCACTGGCGGAGGATACGAGATTCGAACTCGTGAGGGGTTGCCCCCAACACGCTTTCCAAGCGTGCGCCCTAGGCCTCTAGGCGAATCCTCCGCCGCAAACAATACAAGACGTTGAGGAGTGCTCGCGAACTCGATCCCGGCCCCTGCCATCGGGTACTGTTTGGGCAGCCCCTCACGCGGCGCTATCTGACTGAACTCCCCCAGGGCCGGAAGGCAGCAAGGGTAGGTCGGCTCTGGCGGGTGCGTGGGGGGCGCTTGTGTTTCCGGGCCGGGTCCCCGTGCGGGGGGCTGGTTGTCAGTGGGCGCCTATAACCTCGTATACGTGTCGTCTCTCGCGCTGTACCGCCGCTATCGCCCGGAGTCGTTCGCCGAGGTCATCGGGCAGGAGCATGTCACCGACCCGTTGCAGCAGGCGCTGCGGAACAACCGGGTCAATCACGCGTACCTGTTCAGCGGGCCGCGCGGCTGCGGCAAGACGACCAGCGCGCGCATCCTGGCGCGGTGTCTGAACTGCGAGCAGGGACCGACGCCCACCCCCTGCGGCACATGCCAGTCCTGCCAGGACCTCGCGCGCAACGGCCCGGGCTCCATCGACGTCATCGAGATCGACGCCGCTTCCCACGGCGGTGTGGACGACGCCCGTGACCTGCGCGAGAAGGCCTTCTTCGGGCCCGCGAGCAGCCGCTACAAGATCTACATCATCGACGAGGCCCACATGGTCACGTCGGCCGGCTTCAACGCGCTCCTCAAGGTCGTCGAGGAGCCCCCGGAGCACCTGAAGTTCATCTTCGCCACCACCGAGCCCGAGAAGGTCATCGGGACGATCCGGTCGCGCACCCACCACTACCCCTTCCGGCTCGTCCCGCCGGGGACCCTGCGGGAGTACCTCGGCGAGGTGTGCGGCAAGGAGGACATCCCTGTCGAGGACGGCGTGCTGCCGCTCGTCGTGCGCGCCGGCGCCGGGTCCGTGCGTGACTCCATGTCCGTCATGGACCAGCTGCTCGCGGGCGCCACGGCCGACGGTGTGACCTACGCCATGGCCACCTCCCTCCTGGGGTACACCGACGGCTCCCTCCTCGACTCCGTCGTCGAGGCCTTCGCCACCGGCGACGGCGCCGCCGCCTTCGAGGTCGTCGACCGGGTCATCGAGGGGGGCAACGACCCCCGCCGCTTCGTCGCCGACCTGCTGGAGCGGCTGCGGGACCTCGTCATCCTCGCCGCCGTGCCCGACGCCGCCGAGAAGGGGCTCATCGACGCCCCCGCCGACGTCATCGAGCGCATGCAGGCCCAGGCCGGCACCTTCGGCGCCGCCGAGCTCAGCCGCGCCGCCGACCTCGTCAACGAAGGCCTCACCGAGATGCGCGGCGCCACCTCGCCCCGCCTCCAGCTGGAACTCATCTGCGCGCGCGTGATGCTCCCCGCCGCCTACGGCGACGAGCGCTCCGTCATGGCCCGCCTGGACCGCATCGAACGCGGCGTGAACTTCTCCGCCGGCGCCGGCGCACCCGCGATGGGGTACGTCCCCGGACCGGAGGCCCACGGCGGGGCGACGGCCGCGGCTCCGGTACCGCCCGGTGGCGGCGCCGCGGCGGCCCGGGCAGCGGTACGGGCGTCCGGCGGACCCGGCGGCGGCCCGGGCGGGCCCGGTGCGGGTGGGCCGGGGGCTGGTGTCCCCGGTGGCGCCGGGGCACCGGGCGCGTTCCCCGGTGGTGGTGTGCCGGGCGGCTTCCCCGGCGGTGGCGTACCGGGCGGGGCAGGTGCCGCGGCGGGTGCCACGGCCGCTCCGGCGGCATCCGCAGGCCCGGGCGCCGGCCCCACCGGTCCGGGGGCACCTGGCGGTTCCCAGGGGTACGGCGGCCCGGGGGCACCCGACGGTTCGGGCGGTCCCGGCGCCACCGGCACCCCTGGCGCCACCGGCACCCCCGCCGGTGCCGGTACCTCCTCCGGTGCCGGTACCTCCTCCGGTTCCGGAACCCCCGTCGGCTCCGGCGCCCCCAACGGCCCGGTCTCCGGCCCTCCCGCTGGCGGTCAGCCCACCGGCGGCCATCCCGACCAACCCCAGCCGACGCCCCAGCAACCTTCCCCTGGCGGCCCCGGCACCCCCGGCGGCCCCGGCACCCCCGCCCCCGGCGCCTGGCCCACCGGCGCCCCCGTCGGCGGCGGGCCCGCGCGCGATCAGCAGGGCCACGTCGTCGGAGTTGTCCGGCTGGTGCAGCGTGCGCAGGAGCAGGTCGCAGACCTCCTCCAGGGGCCG
>NZ_JBEYVC010000092.1:0-40696 GCF_040643855.1 Streptomyces sp. NPDC047072
GTGAGCGCCGCGCCCGCGTTGGACAGCCGTAGCACCCGCATGCGGGGGAAGCGGTCGGCGACCGCCCCGCCGAGCAGCAGACGGGGGACGAGGGGGAGGGGTGAGGGGGTTGGGGGGGGCGGGGCGGTGCGGGGGTGTAGGGGGCGGGGTCTCGGCCGAGCGGGAAAAGGTCAGGGCTTCGACGGGGTGGGGAATTGGTAGGGGTGGCTGACGGGCAGGCGGGGGCTTCGGGCGGCAAGCTCCAGCTGGCGAGGACTTCGGGTAGGGCGACAGCCAGGTCGGGGGCTTCTGTCGGGAAGCTCCGAGAGGCGGGGCTTCGGGCGGGGTGACTGCCAGGTCAGAGGCTCTTGTCGGGAGTGGTCGGCGGCCAGGGGGCAGCAGGCCGAGGGAGTATGCCTAGGGGCTTCAGCAACCGCGGAAGCGATACTGGCGGCCGACTGCGGGGCCCGGTTGCGCCGAGCGGGGACGTGCACCGACACCAACTTCTGAACCCGCCACGGGGCGATACGGGCGGCGGGAGCTCCGGACCGGGCTCTGAGCAGTACGGGTGGCCGTAAGGCGGCGTACGGGCGAGCGCAGTAAGGGCAGTTGGCAAGTGGCGGGCGGCCGGGGCGCGATGTGCCGGTGCGGACAGGGACAGGGCAGGCGCCCTGAGTGTGCGGCCTGGGTTGCTCGGGGCCGACGGTCTAGGCCGGCCAGGGCGCTCCCTCCTGGTGGGCGGCTGGTGGGACGAGCCGTGCGTGGGCCGGTATCGGTGTCGGCTCGGGAGGCGACGGCAGGGGTGGGTTGCGGTGCTCCCCCGGTGCCGTCCCGGCGCCCCCCGTGCTCCCCCGGTGCCGTCCCAGTGCTCCCCGGTGTCGTCCCGGCGCCCCCACGGCGCCGCCCCCGTGCTCCCCCGGTGCCATCCCGGCGCTCCCCCAATGCCGTCCGGTGCCATCCCAGTGCTCCCCGGTGCCGTCCCGGCGGTTTCGGCAGTGTGGGGGGGGCTGCCCGGAGTTGGGGCGGGAGGGTTCGGTTTCGTCGGTGGGCTGTCCGGAAGCCGGTCGCGTGAGGGCGGCTTTCGTCGGGGGCGCCGCTCCCGTTCGTTCGCGAGTGTGTCGGTGGGTTTCGGCCATCGCGAGGGCACCGCACCGGCACCGTTCATCCGGGTCGGTCCCAATCCTCCCCGTCCAGCAGCCGAGGCGGCGCAGCCGAAGGTGGCCGCGGCCGCACGGATGTTGCATATTGCACAGGATCGAACTGCCGCGCAGCCACGGGGAGAACCGTGCGTACCAACAGGGAGATGCGTCGCCTCGCCGACGCCCTCATCGACCCGATCCGGGTACCGGTGCCCGCGGATCCCGAGACCCTGTTCGACGCGGTCGTGGAGTCCGCCACCCGGTGGCGGGGCCGAAGGATCGTCGTCCACCGGGCCGTCTTCCCTCCGCACACCGCCAGCGGCCTGTGGCTGGAGCGCGAGCACCACGACGACGTCATCGTCGACCGCCGAGCCGCCGTATGGCACCAGACCGTCATCTTCTGCCACGAGGTGTGGCACATGCGGCAACGCCAGGAGGACACGGCCGGCGCCCCCGGACAGGCCGCCGCGCGCACCGACTTCACCCTGGCCGACGAGCAGGAGGCCGACCGCTTCGGCATCCTGATGGGCCGCCGGCTGCGCACCTGGCTGGAGGCCTCGACCGACTCCGTGTACGCGGACCCGGGCGAGGGCGACCAGGACCTGGCCGGACGGATCGGGGCCGCCCTCAACTACCGCGGGACCCGCAGATGACCGGCCTGACCAACTACGTCAGTGCCGGTGTCCTCTGGCTCGGACTGCTGGTCAGGACCCCGGACCTGGTCCGCCACCGCCGGGACCCCTATCTGTGGGCCATCTGCGCGGTGCTGGGCCTGGCCGGCCTCTGCTTCGTGCTCGGCGCCGCGCCCACGGTCGGCGCGGTCAACCACCTCAGCGGGGTGCCGAACCTGGCGGCACCGATGACGTACGTGGCGATCACCGCGTACGGCGCGGCCTCGCAGGTCCTGGTCGTGCACTGGCGGGGCGGCCCCCGGGTGCGGCGGACGGCCCGCCGCTGGATCCTCGCGTACACCGGCGTGGGCGTCGGCATCGCGGTGCTGTTCGCCCTCGGCGACGCGCCCGTGGAGCGCCGCACCGACCTGGACACCTACTACGCGAACACCCCGTACCTCAGCGAGATGATCCTGCTCTACCTGCTCGCCCATCTCGTCGCCGTCGGCTCCACCGCGGTCTCCGCCCTGCGCTGGGCCCGTGAGGTGAGCGGCCCGCTGCGGGCGGGCATGACGGCGCTGGGACTGGGCGCGCTGTGCGGCTGCGGGTACAGCGGGGCCAAGCTGGTCGCCGTGACCGCCCGCTGGAGCGGCCGCGACTGGACGGGGCTCGGCTCGTCGGTCTCGCCGGCCCTTGCCGGACTCGGCGCGCTGCTGACGGTCGCCGGTGTCCTGACCCCGCTCGCCTGGCCCCGGCTCGCCCGGTGGCGCGCGGCCCGACGCACGTACGCGCGACTGGAGCCCTTGGAGCGCGAGTTGGACGACCTCCTCACCCGCCGCTCGCTGCGGCTGCCGTATCCGCGCTGGGCCTCCCCCGCCACCCGGCTGGTGTGGCGCCGGACCAGCATCCACAACGGGCTGAGCCACCTCGACGGCTATCTGGACCGCTCCTTGTACGACGAGACCCTGGACGCCGCGCTGCGGCTCACCGCCGACTCCGGGCGGGCGACGGCCACGGCCTGGGCGGCGGTCATCGTGGCGGCGGCCCGCGAGGAGGCGCTCGCCGGGCGCGGGCAGCGGGTCCTGGTCGGCGACTCGGGCGCACCGCCCGCGGAAGGAGCCGATACCGCCCGGACGGCCGCGTGGTTTCCGCAGTGGGGGTTCGAGCCGGACGAACTCGCCCGGATCGCCGACGCGTTGGACGGCGAACCGCTCGCGCGCGGTGCCGGGACCCCGGCCGGTGCGGTCAAGTCGGCGACGAAAGAAGGGAGTTCCCGCGAGTGAGTCTCGTCGTCTACCTGGCGGCCGCCGTCCTCGCGCTGTCCGCCCTGGTGCTCTTCCGCCGGCCCCGTACGGCCGTGCGCAACCCCCTGACCGTCTCCACGTACGTGACGATCCTGCTCGGAGCGGTCGTCTTCTGCTGTTCGGCGCCGATGACCCTGGCCGCCGTCAACTCCCTCACCGGCATCCCCAACTTCGGCGCCCCGCTGACGTACGGCATGCTCACCGCGTACAGCTGCTCGCTGATCGTCCTGCTGGTCCACTGGCGGGGCGGGCCGCCCGCGCGGATACGGCGGCTGGTGCGGCGCGCCGTCGCGGTGTACGCGCCGCTGGTCGTGGCCGTCGTGGTGCTGTTCGCGCTCGCGGACGCGCGCACCGAGCGGCTCACCGACCTCGACACGTACTACGCCGACACGCCGTACATGCGCGAGATGATCGTGCTCTATCTGCTGGGCCACACGGCCGCCATCACGACGCTGTCCTGGATGTGCCTGAAGTGGGGGCGCGAGGTCACCGGGCTGCTGAGGACCGGGCTCCGGCTGATCGTGGCCGGCGCGATGCTGGACCTGGTGGGCTTCCAGCTGACCAAGTACACGGCGGTGGTGGCCCGTTGGACCGGTCACGACCTCGACTTCCTGTCCACCGGCGTGGCCCCGCCGATGGCCTCGCTCGCCGCCCTGATCTGTTCCGCCGGGTTCGTGCTGCCCCGGCTGCTGCCGGCGGCCGTGGGGCACTGGCGCGGGCTCAGGGACTACCGCAGCCTCGCCCCGCTGTGGTCCCGGGTCGGGTTCGTGTCGACGGCCCCCAAACCCCCCGCGTCCTGGTGGCAGTTGCCGCAGGAGCGGCTGCACTGGCGCGAGGTGGCCATCCATGACGCGCTGCTCGCGCTCGCGCCGTACTTCGACGACCGGGTGCGGGAACGGGCGCTCGCTGCCGCCCGCGGCGAGGGCCGGTCCCCGCACGAGGCCCGGATCGTCTCCGAGGCCGCCATGCTGACCGCGGCCGCCCGGCGCGCCGCGGCCCGGGAGCAGCCGGTGGAGACACCGAGCACCCACCGGCTGCACGCCACGGAGATCTCCGGTGCCGCGGGGCTGGTGGAGTTGGCGCGGGTGCTGGGACGAACTCCCGCCGTGGACACGGTGCGTGAAGGTACGGTGAGAGCCTGAGTGCTCCGCTGGGAGTGCAGGCAGAGTACGAGGGGTCGCATGTCGCGTAGAGCTGTCGTCATCGGTGCCGGACTGGCCGGCATGCTGGCCGCGGCGGCGCTGTCCGGTGTCGCGGACGAAGTGGTCGTCCTGGAACGCGACGAACTGCCCGACGGCCCGGAGCACCGCAAGGGCCTCCCGCAGGGGCGGCACGCCCACCTCCTGATGGCCGGCGGGCTGGCCGCCATGGAGGACATGGTCCCGGGCGTGAGCATGCGCAAGCATCTCCTGGCCGCCGGGGCGCACGAGATCCCGCTCAACTCCGGGATGGTGGCCCTCACTCCGGAGGGCTGGCTGCGGCGCTGGCGCCCCGAGGGGCCGCGGATGCTGACCTCCAGCCGGGCGCTGCTGGACTGGGCGGTACGGACCGCGGTGCTCTCGAACACCGCGGTGGAGGTCCGGCGCGGTCAGGTGACCGGGCTGCTCGGGGACGCGGCGCGGGTCACCGGCGTACGGCTGTCGACCGCGGCCGGGGAAGAGGACCAGGACCTCACGGCCGACTTCGTGGTCGACGCGAGCGGGCGCGGGTCACGGGTCGTCAACTGGCTGGGAGCGCTGGGCATTTCGGGCATCCGCGAGAAGAAGGTCGACGCGGGTCTCGTCAACGCCACCCGCATCTACCGCACACCCGAGGGCGCGGAGCGCTTCCCGCTCACGATCATGCAGGCCAACCCCTATCTCTCGCTCCCCGGCCGGAGCGGGATGGTGCTGCCCATCGAGGGCGGGCGCTGGATGGTGAGCCTCGCCGGCACCCGCGGCGGCGGGGAGCCGCCGTCGGACCCGGAGGGCTTTCTCCAGTACACCCTGGACCTGCCGCACCCCCTGGTGGGGCAGCTGATCTCCGGCGCCGAACCGCTCACCGACGTGTACGTCAGCCGCAGCACCAGCAACGAGCGGCGCTACCTGGAGAAGGCCGACCGGTGGCCCGAGCGGTTCCTGGTGCTCGGCGACGCGCTGGCCACGTTCAACCCGGCCTACGGACAGGGCATGTCGGTGGCCGCCCTCGGTGCGCGGGTCCTCGCGGACGAGCTGCGGGGCACCGGTCTCGACGGGGCCGGACTCGCGCTGCGGGCGCAGCGGGGGGCGGCGCGGTCGGTGGAGGCCGCGTGGACGATGGCCGTCGGCCAGGACGTGTGGTTCCCCGAGACGCGGGGCGGCGCGCCGAGCTTCGCCGACCGGGTGCTCACGAGGTACACCCGCCGTCTGATGCGTACGGCGACCGGCTCCTACCCGGCGGCCGCGGCCCTGTGGGACCTCACGAGCCTCACCGCGGGGCCGACCCGGCTGCTGCGCCCGGGCGCGCTCCTCGCGGCGCTGGCCGGTCCGCCCCTCCCGGCGGCCGCGGGGCCGCCGTTGACGGAGGGCGAGCGGAAGATCCTGCGGGAGCTGGACCGCACGGTTTCGGCGTAGTCGGAGTGGGGGCGCCCGCCGGGGAGCCCCCTTCCCGTCTGTCAGCCGGCGAACGCCGGTTGCGGAAGGCCCTTGCCCGCGCCGGGCACCACCAGGAGGGAGCCCGCCATCGGGTGCGGGTTCTCCAGTCCCACCCGCGCCGTCGTGACGTACAGGTCGGAGAGGTCCGGGCCGCCGAACGCGCAGGCCGTGATCAGCGGGGTGGGCAGCGTGATCGTACGGTCGAGCCTGCCGTCGGGTGTGTAGCGGCGTACCGCCGACCCGTCCCACAACGCCACCCACACACAGCCGTCCGCGTCGACGGTGAGGCCGTCGGGGTAGCCCGCGCCGTCCTCGATCTCGGCGAACGTCCGCCTGCCGGTGGCCTGTCCGTCGGCGTGGTCGAAGACGTCGATACGGCGGGTCGGGGAGTCGATGTAGTACATCAGCCGCCCGTCCGGGCTCCACCCGGTGCCGTTGCTGACCGTCACGTCGTCGAGGACGGTGGTGTGCGTGCCGTCGGCGGTGAGCCGGGACAGGGTGCCGCCGCCGGGGGCCTCGTCGTAGCGCATGGTGCCGGCCCAGAGGGAGCCGTCGGGGGCGACGGCGGCGTCGTTGGCGCGGCGGCCGGGGACGGGCTCGTGGTGCAGCCAGCGGACGGAGGCGTCGTCGTCTTCGTCGATCACGGCGATGCCGTCCCGGAGGTTGAGGACGAGACCGCCGGCGGTGCGCGGCTTGACGGCGCCGATGTGCTGGTCGAGGGTGCGGACCGTGCGGTGCCCGGAGGTGGGGTCGTAGGTGTGCAGGCGGGCGCCGAGGATGTCGATCCACAGCAGCCTTTGGCGTACGGCGTCCCAGGTCGGCCCCTCACCGAGGGTCGCCTCGGCGCGTACGGCGACGTCGTACTGACTGAGGTTGCTCATGCCACGCTCCGGTGGCCGAGGCGCTCCGACAGTTCGGCGGCGCCCTTGGCGGCGAGCTGCTCCAGCTCGACGCGGCGGTCGTCGCTCCAGCGGATCATCGGTACGGAGATGGAGAGCGCGGCGACGACCTGCCCGGTGCGGTCGCGGACCGGCGCGGCCACGCAGGAGACGTCCGGGTTGGACTCGCGGCGCTCGACGGCGACCCCGCGCTGCCGGATCTCGACGAGGGCCTCGCGCAGGGCGGCGGGGTCGGTGATGCTGTTGGGGGTCATGGCGACCAGCCGGGTGTCGTCCGGGATCCGCGAGCTGAGTTCCGGCTCGGAGAGGGAGGCGAGGAGCATCTTGCCGACGGAGGTGCAGTGGGCCGGGAGCCGGCGCCCCGCGGCGGACACCATCCGCACCGCGTGGGTGGAGTCCACCTTGGCGATGTAGATGACGTCGGTGCCCTCCAGGATCGCCACGTGCACGGTCTCGTCGCAGGTCTCGGCGACGGACCGGGCGACCTGCTGGCCCTCGGCGGCGAGGTCGAGCTGCTCGGCGTAGCGGCTGCCGAGCTGGTACGGCCGTACTCCGAGCCGGTAGCGTCCGGGCTGCCCCGGGACCTGGACGATGTACGACCGGGCGGCGAGCGTGGTCACCAGTTCGTGCACCGTGGTGCGCGGCAGCTGGAGCCTGCGCACGATGTCGGGGGCGGAGAGCGTCCCGTCTCCGTCGAGGAAGAGCTCGAGAATGTCGAGAGCCCGGGTCACGGCAGGTACGAGGCGTCCCACAACCGGCCCCCTCCCTTTGCGTCTAAGGCGTCTGCGTTCGAAATTTCAACAGACGATCGGCATAACGAACACAGGCTAGCGACAGGGCGTTTACTCGGGCAATGGGTGTGCGGGGCGAGGGCCTGGTACTACTGTCTTCGTGTGTGACACGTCACGTTGTGTGCGTGTTCAGGGGGACGTGGTTCTTGGGGGGATCTCGTGCACGACATGACCAAGGGGTCGAATGCCACGCTGTCGGCGCTGAGCGAGGACATCGGATCGGTGATCGTCAGCCTGGGCTGGAGCAGTCCGGCCGGGGACGGTGACGCGGACGTGTCCGTCTTGCTGCTCGGGCCGGACGGCAAGGTGCGCAGTGACGCGGACTTCTACTTCTACAACAACCCCGTGGCCGCCGACGGCAGCGTGCAGTTGCTCGACAAGGCGCCCGTCGAGGACGGCGACGAGGACCGGATCGGGTTCGATCTCACCGCCGTTCCATCCGAGGTGGAGCGGATGGTCGTCGCCGCGAGCCGGTACGGTGACGCGCGCTTCGGGGATCTGGACGATCTCCGGGTGACCCTGGCGGACGCCTCCGGCGAGAACCTGCTGAGGTTCGCCGTGGGCGACGCCGGCGCCGTGAGCGCGATCATCTTCGGCGAGCTGTACCGGCGCGGGGACGAGTGGAAGTTCCGGGCGGTGGGGCAGGGGTACGAGTCCGGGCTCGCGGGGCTGGCGACGGACTTCGGGGTGGACATCGACGACGACGCGGGCGACTCCGTCGAGGGGGAGCCGGTTCCGGTAGCGGCGGAACCCGTCGCCGCCCCCGCGCTGAACGCCGTACCGACGCCTCGACCGGCGGAGCCGGAGGCTCGGAAACCGGTCGGGCGGCCTCGTACGGCGAAGAAGAAGGTCACCCTCCCGAAGGCTCCCCGCAAGTCCCTCGCCGACAACGAGACCTGGAAGGGCGCCCGGCTCTTCCCCGTCCCCGCGCTCAAGAGCGACCGGGACCGGGAGACCCGGGCCACCTCGGTACTGCTGTCCGTGATGGCCCAGGTGCCCGAGTTCGGCCGTAGGCTCACCGCCGCCTTCGGGGCACCGGCCGGCCGGATGGAGACGTTCACCGAGGTCTCCCTCCCGCACGGCGAGACCCCGCGCCGCCCCGACGGGGTGATCCGCGTCGAGCGGGCCGGCAAGCTCTGGACCGCGCTGGTGGAGACCAAGACCAACGGCAACGCGCTCAGGCCCGACCAGGTGCAGGCGTACATGGACATCGCGGCCCGGCGCGGCTACGAGGCCGTGATCACCCTGTCCAACGACGTGGCCCTGGAGGGCAGTCCGCTCGTCGACGTCAAGATCGACGGGCGGCGCAAGCACAAGGTCGCGCTACGGCACCTGTCCTGGGCCGAGGTCGCCCACCAGGCGCAGCTGCTGATCCGCCACGAAGGCGTCGGCAACGCGGCGCACGCCTGGCTGCTCCAGGAACTCCTCCACTACGTCCAGCACGAGCACTCCGGCTGCCACGGCTTCCAGAACATGGGCCCGGCCTGGGTCCCCGTGCGCAACGGCATCGACGACGAGACCCTGTGCCAGGGGGACCCGCGCGCCCTGGAGGTGGTCGAGAGCTGGGAGCGGCTGGTGCGCCAGGTGTGTCTGAGGCTGGGCGGCGAACTGGGGCAGCGCGTCCTGCCGGTCCAGCGCGCGAAGCGCGGCACCGACCCCGGCACCCGCCGGGCCCGGCTCGCCGACCAGCTCTGCCTCGACGGCAGGCTCCAGGCGGAACTGCGCATCGAGGACGCCCCCGGTCCGCTCGCCGTCGGCGCCGATCTGCGCACCGGTCGGCTGCGCACCTGCGTGGAGATCCCGGCGCCGGACCAGGGCTACCCGCTGACCTGGGCCAAGCGCCTGCTCCACCGCCTCGCCGAGGCACCGGCCGACCTGCACATCGAGACGCTGGTCGAAGGCGAGGTCGGCGGTCCGCGCGGCACCCTGGAACGGCTGCGCCCGGAACCGGCCGACCTGCTCCCGAAGAACAGCGCGACCGCCATCACCGGCTTCCGGCTGTCCCTCTTCAGGAACATGGGCAACTCCCGCGGCGGCGCCGAGACCGGTTTCATCCGCAGCGTCGACGAAGCAGTCCACCGCTTCTACACCTCGGTGATGATTCACCTGGACGCCCCTCCGGCCCGGCGGACCCCGGCGAAGGAGCCCGTCAGAACCTGACCGGATCAGGTCAGCTCACCCTTCAACCTCCGCGCCCGCAACACCAGTTCCAGCTCGAACCGTCGGTCCGGGTCGTCGATCTCGTCGCCCCAGAGCTCGCGGATCTGGCGGAGGCGGTAGCGGACCGTCTGGGGGTGGACGCCGAGGCGGGTCGCGACCTCCGGGGCTCCGCCGCGGGTCTCCAGCCAGGCCAGGAGGGTCTCCGCGAGGCGGCGGCCGTGGGTGGGGCCGCAGTGGGCGAGGGGGGCCAGGCAGCGGACGGCGAGGTCGTCGATGAGTTCCTCGGGCTGGAGCAGGACGAGGGCCTCGGTGTGCTCGGTGCAGTAGAGGACCTCGCCGGCCGGGAGCAGCGCGCGTTCCATCAGCCGTACCGCCGCCTCCGCCCAGCGCAGCGACTTCGCCGCGTCCGGCAGCGGGACCGGCGGGCCGATCGCGCCCGCCCAGCCGGTCAGGGCGCGGTGCAGGAGTTCGGGGCGGCCGGCCGCGTCGGGTTCGGGGACGACCATGCGGGGTTGTTCGTAGTCCATGTCCAGCAGCACGCCCTGGCCGACCGCGGGGGCGACCGCCTCGCGGGCGGGACGGAGGAGGACGCCGACCGCGACCTTCTCGGGGAGGGACCAGCCGACGCGGGCCGCGCGTTCGGTGAGTGCTTCGGCCGGGTCGCCGCGGTGGCGGTCGGCCAACAGGAGTTCCATCAGGCGGCGTTGGAGGCGTAAGCGCTCACCGGCCTGGCGTGCGGCCGCCTCCGCGTAGCCGCGCACCGACTGGTCGACGAGGCCGTCGAGGTACTCGTAGCCCGCGTCGACGAGTTCGTACATCGCGGGCGGGGGGATCTCGACGCGCTGGCCGATGTCGGCGAGGCGGCGCCAGGCCAGGCGGACGCCCATGCGGTAGATCGCCTGGAGGGAGTCGAGGCTGCGGCCGTTCAGGCCCTCGCCGCGGCCGAACTCCTGGAAGACGCCCGGCGGTACGGTCGGGCGGCCCTCGGCGGTCTCCAGGTGCTGGATGAAGACCTCCAGGGCGCGGCGGATGCCGACGAGGGCCATCGGTTCGCCCGACTCGTCGAGGACCTCGGGCAGACGGGGGTACTCGCGGCGGATCTCGCGCAGGATCTCCTCGGCGAGGGCGGGGGCCTCGGCCAGGGCGATGGCCGCGAAGCGGCGGACCTGGAGGCGGGGGACGTCGTGCCAGGCCGAGCGGGCGTTCACGGCTGCCGGGCGGGCGGCCATGCGTCAACTCCCTTGATCGGCTTGCTCGTACGTGATCAGGGGGGTGTTGGGCTGGTCGGGGGTCGCCTCCAGCAGCGCGACGATGCCGAGTGCGGCACCCAGGGCGAGCAGGGCGGCGGCCACCACGGTCAGCGCGGCGGCGAGCAGTCTGGACATCGCAGGGGCAGCCTCTCTCGAGCGGCTCGGTTCCGGCGTACATCCCCACCCGGTTGCCCGGCCCGTCCCGTGACCCACCCTGCCTGTCGCCCCAGTGTCGACAGGACCCTCACCGTCCGTCAAGACATTGACACTCCGTCAAGAGACGCCTACGGTCTCCGGCCCAAGGGCCCTGTCGTCACGCTCCCGCCTGCCCCGCGACGCCTGGCACGCGCATCTGCCGCGTTGTCGTCGGTCGCCGACGCGCCGCGTCGCCCGACGCGGTAGCGGCTGATGTCACAGCCTCCTCCGCCTTGCAGCTGCACGCACCAGACGCCGCGGGGCCCGCCCTTCGGGCGGACGACGGGAGCGTGACGACAGGGCCCTGAGCGGCCCGAACTCCGTCAACTCACGACACAGGAGTGTCCGGATGCGCCGTACAGCCTCTCCAATCTCCCTGATTCTGCTGGGACTCGGCACGTTTCTGCTGGTACTGGCGCCCCTGCTCGCGTGGTACGTGACGCCTCGGGCCGCCGTGAATCCGATCGACATCGACCAGACCGCCGTCTACAAGGGAACGGGCTCCGTCTTCGACACCGAGGAGCTGGAGACCGTCCCGGACCAGCGGATCACCGTCACCCAGCGGGTGCGCGGGGACGTCGAGGCCAGTGAGCGCAGCGGGCGGGCGGCGGTGTGGGACGTCACCACGACCGTCGACACCGACAAGACGCTGCCGGCCGCCGACCCGCACGACGCCCTGGAGTTCGTCCCGCACCGCTGGGTGATGGACCGCAAGACCACCAAGCCCGTGCACTGTTGCGGCGAGAAGCCGTACATCGAGGGCGAGGCCTATCTGAAGTTCCCCTTCGACGTGCAGCGACGCTCCTACCAGTGGTGGGACAACTCCCTTGGCTCGACGGTGACTCTGCGTTACCAGGGTACGAAGAAGGTTCAGGGGTACACGGGTTACCGGTTCACCGGCACGGTCGCCCCGGCGAAGGTCGGCACCCGGCTGGTCCCGGGCACGATCGTGGACCAGCCGAACCGGCCGCAGGTGCTGGCCGAGGAGTGGTACTCCAACCACGGCATCGAACTCGTCGTCGACCAGCGCACCGGCCGCGTGATCTACGCACAGGTCGGCCCGAAACGCACCCTGCGGGCCCCCGGCGCCAAGAAGGACGCCGTGGTGCTGCTGGACAGCCGGAACATCGCGTTCACCACGGCCACCCAGAAGGAGGCGGTACGGCTGGCGAAGCGTGACAGCGGCCAACTCCGCGCGGTGGGCGAGACGTTGCCGATCGGGGCGGCTGTGGCTGGATTCGTTCTGGCGGTCGTGGGTGGCGTTTTGGTGGTACGCGGGCGAAGGCGCCCGGAATCGGATGATTCCCACGAAATACCCCAGCCTGTCCTCACGATGTGACGTGACGTCAGGTCTTACAAGCCCCGAATTTGTCACCTCCGTGAGTAGCCACGGGCAACGGGTGGGCGAAAACTGTCGAACCCCACCCGGGCACAGCCCGTCCATGCCCCCCACACGGAAAGAGCTCAGTCCCCCCACAGACTGCCCGAAAGACACCACTGAGTTCCGCACCCCGAGACGAGTTGGAGCACCCATGCCCCAGCACGTGCCGTATCCGCCGCGTGCCGCGTTCCCCCCGGTGTCGCCACACCCCGCGCCGCACGCGCCGGCACTCCCCCCACCCCCGCGCCGAATCGTTTTTCTCGCCCATCGTGACCTCGACAACCCCGCCGCCGGCGGCTCCGAGCTGCTCGTGGACCGGCTCGCCGACGGACTGACCCGGCTGGGCCACCAGGTGACCCTGCTCTGCGGCGGCCCCGCGGCCTACCGGGACTACCGGGTCGTGTCGGCGGGCGGCGAGTTCGGCCACTACCTGCGTGCGCGTACGGCCTTCAGCCGCCAGGTCGGCGAGACCGATCTGCTGGTCGAGGTCTGCAACGGGATGCCGTATCTGGCGCCGTTGTGGCACCGCGGGCCTACGTTGTGCCTGGTGAACCATGTTCACACCGATCTGTGGAAGATGCGGTTCGGGGGGCCGTTGGCGCCGGCGGCGCGGATCGGGCGAAGACTCGAACACTGGGCGTTGGCCGGGGCGGCGTCCCGGCACCGGAGTCTGATGGTCGCGGTGTCTCCCTCGACCGCGCATGCCCTCCGGGCGATCGGGGTCGAGCGGGAGCGGATCCGGGTCGTGCACAACGGGGTCTCCGAGCCGGGTCCTTTGAGCGCGCGCTCGTCGGAACCGCTGTTCGTGGCGGTGGGTCGGCTGGTCGAGTACAAGCGGGTCGATCTGCTGTTGCGGTTGTGGGAGCGGGTGCGGCCGGTGACCGGGGGGCGGCTGGTGATCGTCGGGGACGGGCCGGAGCGGGCGGCTCTTGAGCAACTCGCCGGTCCTGGCGTGGAGTTCACAGGTCATGTCTCCGAAGCCGAGAAGCATCGGCTGTTGTGCGAGGCGTGGCTGCTGTTGCATCCGTCGGCTGTGGAGGGGTGGGGGCTGGTCGTCACGGAGGCGGCCAGCAGGAAGACACCGACCATCGCCTTCGACGTGCCTGGGCTTCGGGATTCCGTCGTGGACGGGGAGACGGGGGTTCTGGCGCGGGGGGAGTCCTCGTTCGCCGCGGCCTGGTGCACGTTGGCCCTGTCGGGACATCGCCGTGAGCTGATGGGCAAGGCGGCGCGGGATCGGGCGGCGCGTTATCGGTGGGACCGGACCGTCAGACAGTTCCGTGTGGTTGCTTCGGAGGCGGTGAGGGGCGGAGGGCCGTGACGCGGCTGCGGGTGCGTCGTGGCTGGTCGCGCAGTTCCCCGCGCCCCCAAGAATTCAGGGATCCCTCGTTTCGACGATCTCTGAGTCTCTTTCTGGCCTTCCTGCGTGAGCAAGATGATCCGGAGTCCTGCTACTCGCTCCTCGCTCGTGACGCCGTCAACCAAGTCGAGGCCTACGACGGTTCCCTCGCCGGGCGTACCGTCGTCGACGTCGGTGGAGGTGGCGGGTACTTCACCGAGGAGTTCCGGCATCGAGGTGCGCACGCGTATCTCTTCGAGCCCGATCCGGCCGAACTCGGTGCGAAGCCCGCCGACTCGGCCGTGATCGCCGACGGGTATCTGCTGCCCCTCCGGGACGGGGTCGCCGATGTCACCTTCTCCTCCAATGTGTTGGAGCATGTGGCCGATCCGCAGACCTTTCTCAGTGAGCTCATCCGGGTCACGCGGCCCGGTGGGCTGATCTATGTGTCGTTCACCAACTGGCTGTCGCCCTGGGGTGGTCACGAGTGGGCGCCCTGGCACTATCTGGGGGCCGAGCGGGCCCGGGCCCGTTATCGGCGTCGTACCGGACGGGCCGCCAAGCACACCCTCGGCGTGAACCTGTTCGCCGTGCACATCGGTCCGACCCTGCGGCAGGTGCGTGCCCGGGACGACGTGCGGGTCGTCTCGGCGCGCTCCCGCTACTGGCCCTTCCTCGCGGAGACCGTCGTACGGGCTCCCGGGATCCGTGAAGTGGCCACCTGGAACCTCCTCCTCATCCTCCGGCGGTGTCCACCATGACGACGTCCACGGTCCAGGCCCCTCCTCCGGCGGCCGTCCCCACCACCGAGACCATGGCGGGCCCGCCGGAGGGCCCGCGGTCCCGGAGCTGGCTGCTGGGGTTCTGGGCCGTGGTGTTCGTGCTGCTCCTGGCGGTGCACCCCGGCCGGCAGACCTTCGACACCAAACTGGGTGTCACCACGGATCCGGGCCGATTCCTCGCCGATCTGGGGCAGTTGTGGCACGACCAGGGCTCCTTCGGCGGGATCCAGGACCAGTACGTCGGCTATCTGTGGCCGATGCTGCCGTTCTACTGGCTGGGCCACGCCGTGCGGTTGCCGGTGTGGCTGGTGGAGCGGCTGTGGCTGTCGCTGATCGTGTCGGTCGCCTTCTGGGGCGCGCTGCGGCTGGCCGAGCGGCTGCGGGTGGGCAACGGCTCGTCCAGACTGCTCGCCGCCCTCGCCTATGCGCTCTGGCCCGTGTTCACGATCGTCGTCGGGTCCACCTCCGCCGCCGCGCTGCCCGGCGCCTTCCTGCCGTGGGTGCTGCTGCCGCTGACGAACGAGCGCTACAGCGCCCGGGTCGCGGCCCTGCGCTCGGCACTGATCATCCCGTTCATGGGCGGGGTCAACGCCGCCTCAACCCTGGCCTGCCTGCTGCCCGTTGGGCTGTACCTCGTCTCCCGGCCGCCCGGTCCCCGGCAGCGCAAGCTGATCGCCTGGTGGGTGCCTGGGCTGATCGTGGCGACCGCCTGGTGGTGGATCCCGCTGCTGCTGCTCGGGGTCTACGGCGAGAACTTCCTGCCGTACGTGGAGAACGCGACGACCACCACCGAGACCATGTCGGCCACCGAGGCGCTGCGCGGCGCCGGGAACTGGGTCGCCTATCTGCATCTGGTGGAGGCCTGGCTGCCGGCCGGGTGGACCGTGGCCACGTCGGTGATCGTGATCCTGTGCTCGGCGTTCGCGGCCGGGCTCGGACTCGCGGGACTCGCGCGGCGGGACATGCCGGAGCGGCGCTGGCTGGTGCTGACCGCGCTGACCGCCCTCCTGATCCTTCTCGCCGGGTACGGCGGCCCGTTCGGCGCCCCCTTCCACGGGCTGGTGCGGGACTGGCTGGACGGCGGGCTCTCCCCCTTCCGCAACATCTACAAGTTCCAGCCGGGGCTCGCCCTGGCGCTGGTGCTGGGCCTCGCCCATCTGGTGGGCGTGGCCGCCGAGCCGCGCGGGGCACGCCGGTTCAGAGGCCGCCGGTACGCGCCGCTGGTCGCGGCGGTCCTCGTGCTGCCCGGCCTGATGTGGCCGTACCTCAACGGGTCGATCCTCAGCCCGGGTTCGTTCCAGCAGCTGCCCAAGTACTGGCAGACCACGGCCGACTGGCTGGAGAAGTACTCCCCCGACTCGCGTGCCCTCGTCGTCCCGGCGACCGCGCACGGCATCTACACCTGGGGCTCGCCCATCGACCAGCCGCTCGACGTGCTCGCCGAGTCCCGCTGGGCGCAACGGGACTACGTCCCCTTCGGCACCCCCGGCAACCGGCGCGCGATGGACGCGGTCGAGCAGGCGCTGCTGACGGGCAGTGAGATCCCGGGCCTGGCCGACTACTTGAGCCGCTCCGGCGTCTACTACGTGGTCGTCCGCAACGACCTGGACCCGAACCAGATCGGCAACGTCTCCTCCTCGGTCGTCAAACGGGCTCTGGAGCAGTCCGGGTACGAGCGGGTGACGGGGCTCGGGCCGCTCATGACCGGCGGGATCATCGCCCACGACACCCCGCTCCAGATCGAGGGGCTCTACCCGCGCCAGCGGGCGGTGGAGATCTACCGCCCGGCGAGCGAGGACGTGACCCGGCCCGGACAGGCCGGGCTGCTGCCGGTCGCCGACACCGCCCAGGTCTCCGGCGGCCCCGAGTCCCTGCTGCCGCTCGCTTCCGAACTGCGGGGCCGGGCCACCGTGTTGACCGGCGACAACCATCCCGGGCTCGGCACCCCGCCGCTCCAGATCCTCGGCGACGGACTGCGGCGCGCGGACACCCGGTTCGGGCTGGTCAACGCCAACACCTCGTACACGTACACCAGTGACGAGCGCAACGCGTCGGGGGCCGCGCAGGATCCAGGTGACGCACCGCAGCAGATCCTGCCGACCGAGGGCCAGGACCACCAGACGGTGGCCCAACTGCGCGGCGCCCGCTCGGTGACGGCGTCGTCGTACGGCAACTGGCTGTTCCATCTCCCGCAGTTCGACCCCGCCAACGCCTTCGACGGCAACCCTGACACCGCGTGGGCGGAGGGTGTGGCGGGCTCGCCGGACGGGCAGTGGCTGCGGATCGGCTTCAGCGACCCGGCGTACGACATGCCCTCGTCCTTCAAGGTCACCCCGTTGCCGCAGGAGAGCGTGCGGTCGGCGGCGACCAAGGTGCGGGTGGAGACGGAGAACGGGTCGCGGACCAGTTTCCTGCGCGCCGACGGGTCCACGCAGAGCATCAAGTCGCCGCCGGGACCGTCCGGTTGGATGAAGCTGACGATCGTCGACTCGGTGGCCCGGCGGACCGGGCTCGCCGGTGCCGGGTTCTCGGAGATCGATCTGCCGGGCGTCCAGGTGACCCGGATGCTGCGGCTGCCGACCGACGCGGACTCCGCCGACGCGCCCGCCGAGATCGTCTCGCTGCACCGGGTGCCCGACCCGGCCGGCATCTCCCCGACCGGCACGGAGGCGGGCCTGCACCGCCGCTTCACCACGGCGACGGCGGGCACGTACGCGGTGAAGGCGAACGCGGTGCCGGTCACCGGGGAGCAACTCGACGAACTGCTCTACGAGGTGGCACCCGACCAGCGGAACAGAATCACCGCGACCGCCGACTCCACGGCGACCCTGGGCGCGGGGCTCTCGGCGCGCAACCTCACCGACGGCGACCTCACCACCGCCTGGATCGCGGGCGACCGCCCGACCATCCACCTGCGCTGGAACGGCAAACAGACCGTCAGCCAGCTGGTGTTGGCGCCCGCGGGCGGCCTCTCCACCCGCCCCACCGAGGTCGACATCAGCTCGCCCGACGGCGCGGCGATCGCCGGCGTCGACGAGAACGGCGCGGTGTCCTTCCCGGCGATCACCACGGACAGCCTGGACATCACGATCACCAAGACGGCCCCGCTGACCCTGCACAACCCGGTCGCCGACGAGGACCTCCAACTCCCGGTGGGCCTCACGGAGGCCTACATCCCGGCCCTCGACCAGTACCGCACCCCGCAGCCGAAGCCGACCCGCACCTTCGCGCTCCCCTGCGGGAAGGGGCCGGTGCTGGCGATCGACGGGAAGCTCTACCGGACGGCGGTCTCGGGCCGGATCCTCGACCTGACCGAACGCCGGACGATCGACGTGACGCTGTGTCAGGACAGCGCGAAGGACCCGGAGTTGTCCCTGTCATCGGGCGAGCACACCGTCGAGGGCGGCGACGCGGGCCCCCTGGCCCTCACCGACGTCACCCTCACCCGCGGCACCACCGCCGAACCGGCCTCCGTCACCCGGGAGTTGGGGATACGGGACTGGCTGGGCGACAAACGCGCGGTTACGGTCGGCTCCGGAGCCGCCTCGTACCTGACGACGTACGAGAACTACAACGACGGCTGGAGGGCCACGCTGAACGGCAAGGAGCTGTCCCCAGTACGGCTCGACGGCTGGCAGCAGGGCTGGCGGATCCCGGCGGGGGCGGGCGGCACGGTGAAGCTGTCGTACGAGCCCGCGACGACGTACGACGGCGCGCTGATCGGCAGCGGGGTGGGCATTGCCGTCCTGATCGGCCTGGTCCTGTGGCGCCGCCGCGCCCCGAACCCCGACGACCCCCAACACCTGCCTCCGCCCCCGGGCCTGTGGCTCGGCACGGTGGCGCTCACGCTGGTGGGCATCGTGATCGCCGGCTGGTTCGCCCTGCTGGTACCGGCGTTGGCCCTACTGGCCTACCGCCGCCACACCTGGCTGGTCCCGATCGCCTTCGTCGCCCTCGCGGGGGCGGGGATCGCGGCGGCGATCGGAGCGGGAGAGCCGGTGGGCGCGGAGGACGGCGCGTTCGGGCCGGCGGCCCAACTCCTGGCCCTGATTGGCCTGTTCGCGGCGCTGGTGAGCGCGAGGGAGGAAGAGGAACCGCAATGACCACACTCCCCCGCATCCCGTTCCCGGTGGTGGACGAGATCTCCCGCCACTGCCTCCAGGAGGAGGAACCGGAGACGGTGCATATAGAAGTGCATCTGCCAGGCCGACTGGACCAGCCGCGCCTCAGGAAGGCGTTCACGGAGGCACTGCGCCGGCATCCGCGGATCCTGATGCGGGAGGCGCCGGGGAACCGGTTCCGGAGGCGCTACGAGTGGGAGCTGACACCGGACCCAGACGTAGAGGTGGTGACCTTTCCGCCCCCGGGCAGGAACGCACTGCGAGATGCAAGGACAAGAGCACTGGAGGAGGCACCCCCGCTCTCATTGTCCCCACCGATACGCCTGGAAGTGGTGGAGGAGCCCGAACCGAACCCACCTAAGGGGCGCGGGGAACTGCGCGACCAGCCCCCACCGGCCGGCAGCCAGGCAACCGTCCTCTTCCTCACCATCAACCACACCGCCCTGGACGGCCCCGCCTGCCTCCGCATACTCGCCACAGCCGCCGAAATCTACGGAGGCAAGGACAACTCCCCGGCCCCAACCCCCACGCGCACCCAAGAACCCCCCGCGCCCCCCGAAAACACCCCCTCCAACTGGACCCGCCCAGCCCGCGTAGCGCAAGGCAGACCAGACCCCTCCCCCGGCAACGGCCTACTCGTCACCGAACTCCCCCTCCCCCACCGCCCAAAAGGCTCCCCCTACACGGTCAACGACCAACTCATGGTCACCACAGCCCGGACAATCGCCCACTGGAACAGAGAACACGGCGAATCCCCCCGCCCCCTCCGCATCACCATGCCCGTGGACGACCGCCCGAGGGACACGACGATGCCCATAGGCAACGGCACCCGTCTGCTGGAAGTCCCCTTCACCCCAGAGGAGTTGAAGGACCCAACCCCCACCCTCCTGCGCCGCACGGCACAACGCACACGCGCCCTCAAATCCCTCCCTCGCCCCCAACTCGGCCACGGCGCAAGCCTCCTGACCGCTCCGGTCACCCCAGTGACCTGGCGCGCGGCCCTCACGAGGGGTCTCCGAAAGACCGCCGCCCCCTGGACCTCGACCACCCTCCTCAGCAACATCGGCCGTGTCCCCTACCCCCTCGACTTCGGCGAAGAAGCCGGCCGCGCACACGCCGTATGGTTCTCCGCCCCCGCGAGGATGCCCCGCGGCCTCACCGTCACCACCGCCTCGACAGCCGGCCGCCTCCACCTCGCCCTGCGCTGGTCCCGCGCACTGCTCAGCCACGGCGACGGCGCCCACCTGCGCGACCTGTTCGAGCACTACCTGCACACCACGGAGGTCCCGGAATGACGACCACCGCGCCCCACCACCCCAGGGACCTCCGCGACTTCTACGAGAACCCGGACGTCCCGGTCGCCTCCGGCACCCCCCGCTCCGTCCGCCAGGCACACATGCTGGCCAGAGCCCTCGCCGGGACCAAGAACACCGCGACGGTCCTCGACATCGGCTGCGGCGACGGCACGGCCGCGGCCACCGCGGCCCCGCTCCTCACCGGCCACAGAATCGTCGGCGTCGACTGGTCCCAGGACGCCCTGAAGCGCGCCCGCACCCGGCTGCCGTACGCGATCCGCGGTGAACTCACCGGTGCGGGGCTGCCGTTCACCTCCGGCTCGGTCGAGGCCGTGCTGTTCAGCGAGGTGATCGAGCATCTCGTGGACCCCGACGCCGCCCTCGAAGAGATCCGCCGTGTCCTGCGCCCGGGAGGCCATCTCATGCTGTCCACGCCCAACTTGGCCGCCTGGTACAACCGCGCCCTGCTGCTCGCCGGGGTCCAGCCCGTGTTCTCCGAGGTGAGCCTGCGGGCGATCCACGGCCGGCCGGGGCGGGAGGTCGTGGGGCACCTGCGGCTGTACACGGCCCGCGCGCTGCGGGAGTTCGTCGCGGCGGCCGGCTTCGAGGTCGTACGACTGGAAGGGGCCCCCTTCCACGGCGTACCGCGCCCGCTGCGCCCCCTGGACCGACTGGCGTGTGCCAGACCCTCCCTCGCGTCGATCCTGCTGCTGCACGCCCGGAAGACCTAGGGGGCGTGGGCGATGTGGTGGGGAGTGGCGGCGGCGCTGTTGGCGAACACCCTGTACAGCGTCGGATTCGTGCTGGAGAAACGGGCGTTGACCGCGTTGCCGCAGGTGTCGATCCGTCAACCGGCGCGGCTGCTGCGGCTGGTGATCGGCAGCCCGCTGTGGATCGGCGGGTCGGTGTCACTGGCCGCCGGGTTCGCAGCCCAGCTCGCCGTCTACCGGACGCTGCCGATCGCGGCCGCGCAGGGCATCTTCGTCTCCGGTCTGGTCCTGCTCGTGCTGCTGTCGGCGCGGCTGCTGGGCGAGGAGACCACGGGCCGCGAGCGGTACGCGCTCGGGGCGATCCTGGCCGCGCTGCTCATGGTGGTGCTGTCCCTGAAGGAGGGATCCGACCAGGTCAGCCGGGCCGCGCCGTATCCGCTGATCCTGCTGGTGTGCGTGCCCTCGCTGGCCGCCGGCGTGTGGCTGTACGGCTCGGCCGAGCGGCGCACCCGGCACCGGCACCGGATGCCCACGACCGGCGTCGAGTACGGCGTCGCGGTGGGTCTGCTCTACGGCGTCAGCTCGCTCGCGATCAAGGGGGTGTCGAGCTATGTGACCTCAAGTGGACTCGGTGGGGCGGTACTTGAACTTTTTAGGTCTCCTTATCCGTATCTCCTGTTGTTCACCGGGGCGTTCGGCCTCGTGATGTCGCAGGCGGCGCTGCAACGCTGCCGGGCCTCGCTGATCGTGCCGGTGTGCACGACGGTGACGTGCCTGTTCACGGCGGTGCTCGGCACCCTCTCGTTCGGCGAGGCGCTGCCCCACGACCCGCTGCGACTCGCGCTGCGCCTCGCGGGGACGGTGCTCGCCGTCGCCGTACTGCTGACCATGCCCAAGCACGATCAGGCACCCCAAGCACCCGTCGGTGCCAAGGAGTTGACACCCCCATGAACCCCGACGACCCGCTGCTGCAGATCCTGGCCTGCCCGCTCGACAAGGGGCCCCTGCACCTCGTACCGCCGGACGAGGCGCTGTACAACCCACGGCTGCGCCGCCGTTACCCGATCGTCGACGGCATCCCGCAACTGCTGCCGTCCTCCGGCGAGCAGGTGTCGGACGACGAACACGAGGACCTGTCGAAACGGATGACCCCATGACCGGACCGGAGGAGTGCACGGCCGGGGCGGCGGGCACCCGGGCGGCTCGCGTGGCCTCCCGTCTGCCCACCCGGCTGGTCGCTGCGGCGGCCCGGGCCGTCTATCCGCGCTTCGAGCCGGAGTTGGCGCGGCTCGCCGATCTGTGTCCGGCGGACTGTGGGACGGCGGTGGACGTGGGCGGCTGGTACGGGCCGTGGACCCGGCGGCTGGCCGGGCGGGCCCGGAAGGTGGTGACCGTCGAGCCCGTCCCGCATCTGGCGCGGCTGCTCGACGCGGCGGCCCCGGCGAACGTCGAGGTCGTGGAGGCCGCCGCCGCGGACCGGCAGGGCGTGGCGCAGCTGTGGCTGCCGCCGGACGACGCTGGGGACCGGGGCGTGTCCTCCCTGGTCCGGCGGGACATCCACGGGCACTGGCTGAACGTCCGCTGCGTCACGCTCGACGAACTCGGCCTCAAGGACGTCGGGTTCATCAAGATCGACGTGGACGGCAGCGAGCTGGCGGTGTTGCGCGGGGCGACGGGCATCCTGGCCCGGGACCGGCCGGCGCTCTTCGTCGAACTGGAGTCCAGGATCCAGCCGATCGCCCCCGTGGTCACCTACCTCACCCTGCTCGGCTACGACGGCTGGGTGCTGCCCCGCGCCACCTGGGTCCCGCTGGCCGCGTTCCCGCTGGAGGCGCACCAGGAGACCGCCTCCTACGTCGTCGCCCACGGCCTCCTGCGCCGCGTCCTGCCCTGCGTGCGCCGCCGCCGCTACGTCAACTCGGTCCTGTTCCTGCCCGACGGCCGCCGTCCGGGTGTCAGTGCCGTAGGAGACGATGGGGAGCATGCCCTCCGGAAAGCAGGCGGCTAGCGCGCCCTTCACCCCGCTCGACTTCCAGCTGGTCCTGCTGCGCCGCATGGCCGACCACAACCCCGACCTGGTCGAGGACGCCCGGCACGCGCTGGGCGTCTCGATCGCGGACATGCGCGAGGCGAACAAGCGCTGGCAGGCGATGGTCCGCTCCCCGCACGCCCGCGCGGCGGCTTCCCGCTACCGGTCGATCCTCGGCACCCCGGAGACGGTCCTCACCCGCAAGGTCGGCGACCTGACCTGCGAGGCCTGGCTCTGGCCGCTCCCCCTCTGGCCGGACCTCCGCTTCGAGGCACTGCTGGCCCCCAACGGCTCGACGGTGTGGAACGAGTGGCTGGTCCGGGCGCCGGGGTCGCCCGCCCCTGCCCTGCGCACTCTGGACGACCTCACCCCCTGGTCCTGCACGGTTGACGAGGCGGCCCGGGCCTTCCCTCCGGCCCGCCCGCTGGAGGGCACGGCCCCGACCCGCTGGGGGCTGGCCTTCACCGCACCGGACGGGGAGGGCGTACGTCGGGAGGTGGTCGCCGAGTTCACCTGGGGCCTGCTGCAAAGACTGGCGACCAGATGATCACTATCTCCCGTCCCCGCGAACACACCTGACCGGAAAGCGCCCCGACCGCGCCCTATCCCGGTCATCCGGGAGATCGCGTTCCCCCTGCACCTACCGTCCGCAGAAACGACGCCGTAGGGAGACGCCCCGATGACCGACACGACGACCAGCCGCCCCGTACCCGTCGAGCGGCTCCGCAAGGGCGACCACGCCTGTATGGCCGTACCCGAGGGCCGTACGCCGTGGAAGGTGTTCACCGCGTACACCCGCACCAGCCTCGCCCGCCGGGAGAAGGTGCTGCTGGTCATGAACCCGGACGACATGAACGACGACGACGTCGTGGCCCTTCTGGACGGCGGCGGCGGACTCGCCACCGAGGCGCGGGCAACCGGTCAGCTCTCGCTGAAGCGGACCACCGAGATGTACGTCCCGGACGGCCGCTTCGAGCCGGAGCGCACGATCGGCCTCTACACGGCGGAGGTCGACCGCGCCTACGACGAGGGCTGGTCCGGGCTCTCCCTGACCGCGGACATGAGCTGGGGCCCCCGCGCGGGGCTCGACCACGACCGGCTCCTCGACTACGAGGCGTCCGTGGCCCCGCTGTTCGCGGACCCGCTGTTCACCGCGATCTGCTGGTACGACCAGGAGGAGTTCGGCGAGGAGGTGATCGACGGGATGCACAAGGTGCACCCGCTGCGGGTGATGGAACGCCTCGACGCGCTGGACGTCACCGAGACCGCGGAGGGCACCCGGATCGCCGGTTCGGCCGAACTCGGCACCCGCGCGGAGTTCGTGGAGAGCCTGCGCTCGGCACTGGAGCTGCGCCACACCCCCGGTCCCAGCCGCTTCGTCCTGGACCTGCGGGACCTGTGCTTCATGGAGGCCCACTGCGCCTGGCAACTGATCGGCCTCGCGGGCGCGTTGCCGACCGGCAGCGAGGTGACCGTACGCTGCGGGGAGCTACTGGGCATGCTGCTACGGCAGTTGGGCGCGCAGGAGGTACCGCAGCTGGTACTGGAGGTGACGGAGGAGAGCGCGCTCTGAGCGGAACGGTGGGCCGGTGGGCCGGCGCAGGGGGCGACTCGCCGCGGGCTTCCGACGCAGGGGCGGGCCCCCGCAGGCTTCCGGCGCAGGGGGCGAGTCGCCGCGGACCTTCGGGCGTGAGGTGGGTCGCCGCCGCGCCGCCCTCGGCCCGCACCCCCTCGGCCTGTGCAAACTCGGCCCGCGCCCCCCTCGGCCCGTGTCACCGGCGGCCTCCACGTCTCCGTCCCCCACTCTCCGTCCCCCAAGCCTCCGCGCCGCCCCGGCCCCCTACCCTCCCCCGCCCTCGCCCTCGCCCCGCGCGCTGAACCACACCGCCACCTGGCTTCGGTTGGTGAATCCCAGTTTCACCAGGATGCGTTCGACGTGGCCCTCGGCCGTGCGCTGGGCGATGACCAGGGTGTCGGCGATCTGGCGGTTGGTGCGGCCCTCGGCGAGGAGCGCGGCGACCTGGAGTTCGCGCCGGGTCAGGACGGCCTCGGTGGCGGCCGGCACGGGCGTCCGGGAACCCGCGGGGGCGGTGTGCGTCTCGCCCAGGGCGTAGGCGACGGCCTGTTCCCGGGTGAGGTCGCCGCCCCGGCGGTGTGCCTGGTCGTAGACGGGGTCGCCCAGCACGTTCCGGGCCCGGCGCTCCGCCGTCCGCAGCCGTCCCGGCCGCCCCAGCTCCATCGGGTTGCCGCCGATGTCCCGCCAGATCCGGTCCACCGCGCCCCGCAGCACGGCCGCCCGCTCGGCCCGCCCCGCCATCGCCTCGGCGACGGCGAGCAGGTCGAGGGTGCGGGCGAGACTCTGGTGCTGCATCCCGGTGTACGGCAGCCGCAGACACGCCCGGGCCTGTTCGGCGGCGCGCTCGTACTCCCCCACCGACCAGTGGGCGAGCGCGAGCGTGCGCAACGCCCAGGCGCGCGCCCACTGTTCGCCGTGGGTCTCGCACAGGGCCACGGCCTCCTCGCACAGCGGGACCGCCTCGCGGGCGAGGCCGCGGGAGACGAGGGTGCAGGCGAGTTCCACGCGGGTGAGGACGATGAAACTGGCCATGGTCGAGCGGGCCCGACCCGGACCGAGGGCTCCGGCGGGGACGGGCGGCGGTGCGGGCACCGGGAGTTCCTCGTCCGCGGCCCGCGCTCCGGCGGGGTCGGCGCCGGCCAGGACGGCGGCGGAGCGGGTGTGGACCAGGGACATCAGCGCGCCGCCCCACATCGCCCGGGTCAGCGCCACGTCGGGGTGGGCGCCGGCCCTGAGCGCGCCGTCCATCCAGTGCCGGCCCTCGCCCCACATACCGCCGGCGACCCAGTCGAACCACAGCGAGGAGGCGAGCCGGAGCCCGTCCTGGGCCTCGCCGGGTGTGGTGAGGCAGAACTCCAGCGCGGCCCGGAAGTTGTCGCGGTCGGTGCGCAGCCGGTCGGTGATCTCCGCCTGGTCCGGCCCGAACCAGGCACGCTCGTACTCCCCGGCGAGCCGCGCGAAGTGGTCCCGGTGCCGGCGCCGGGCGGCGGTCACCTCCACCGCACCGAGCGCCTCCAGCCTCTCCCGCCCGTACTCCCGCAGCGAGACCAGCAGCCGGTACCGCACCTCCCCGTCGAACTCCTCCCGCAACAGAACGGACTTGTCGACGAGCCCGGCGACGGCGTCGAGAACGTCGACGGGGTCAAGACCGCCGCCACCGGGATCGCCCACACCACCCGGATCGCCCGATCCGCGCGCGCCGCTCAAGTCGCCTGATCCACGCGCGCCACTCGACCCCGCCGATCCACTCGATCCGTTCAACCCCGCCGATCCGCTCGATCCACCCGCCCCGCCCGCGCCACTCGATCCCGCCGATCCACTCGGTCCACCCGATCCGCTCGCGCCGCCCCGGCTCCCCACGCCGCCGACCCCACGCCGTCCACCCCGGCCCCCTCCGCCACCCCGGCCCCCTCCGCCACCGCGGCCGCCGCCCTCACCGCGGCCCCCCTCACCACCCCCACCACACACCGCCTCCGCCGCCGCCAGGTCGAAGCTCCCGACGAACACCGACAACCACGCCCACACCGACTGCTCCTGGGGCGTGCACAGTTCGTGGCTCCAGTCGACCGCCGAGCGCAGGGTGCGGTGGCGGGGCGCGGAGACGGGGCTGCCGCAGGTGAGCAACCGGTAGCGGTCGTCGAGACGTTCGACGAGCTGGTCCACACCGAGCGCCCGCACCCGGACCGCCGCCAGCTCGATGGCGAGCGGCAGTCCGTCCAGGCGGCGGCACAGCCGGGCCACCGCCTGCTGGTTGGCCTCGCCGACGGTGAACCCGGGCACGACCGCGGCCGCCCGGTCGGCGAACAGCCGTAGCGCCGGGAAGCGTTCGGCCGCGTCGGCGCCCCGGACCACCTCGCCGGCGGCGGGCGCGGACAGCGGCGGCACCTCGAACAGCCGCTCCCCGACCAGCCCGAGCCGGTGCCGGCTGGTGGCGAGGATCCGTACGCCCTCGGTCCCGGCCAGCACGGTTCCCGCGAGGACGGCACAACCCCGCGGCAGATGCTCGCAGTTGTCGAGGACGATCAGCAGCTGACGCTCTCTCAGATAGTCGACGAGCACATCAAGGGGCGGCCGGACGCGCTCGGTTCGCACCCCCAGCGCGTCGATCACCGCGTGCGGCACGAACGCCTCGTCCTGCTGCGCGGCGAGCGCGACCTGCCACACCCCGTCGGGGAAGGCCCGCGCGACCTGCTGCGCCACATGCCCGGCGAGCCGGGTCTTGCCGACCCCGCCGGGCCCCGTCAACGTCAGCAGTCTGCCCGTCGACAGCAGCCTCCTGACCTCCGCCGACTCGTCCCGTCGCCCCACGAAGCTCGTCAGCTCCGCCGGGAAGCCGGAAGTCCGCCGCGACTCTGATCCGCCCACGACCGGTCACGCCCTCTGCTCGGTCCCGCACGCCCCGTTGTCTCCCGCAGGGTAGGCACCGGGTGCGGGCGGAACGCGCGGTTCGGGGAATTGCCGCCTCTACGGGTGACGGGAGCTTGCGGCAGCCCCCAGCACCGCCGCGACCACCTTCGGCAGGGAGCCGGGATGCAGGTCGAGGAAGAGGTTCGGCTCGACCAGCTCCAGTTCCATCACACACGGCCGCCCGTCGTCGCCGTCGACCAGGTCCACGCGCGCGTAGAGCAGTCCCGGCGCATCGGGTACGGCGGCCAGGGCGCGCTCGGCGACGGAGACCTCCTCCGGCGTCGGCGTCCACGGCACCAGGCCCGGGTGGGCGACCTTGTCCGCGTCGAAGGCGGTGTCCGGAGCCAGCACGGCCTGCTTCCGGCTCGCGTGCAGCAGCGCGCCCCCGAAGAACTGCAGCGCCCGCTCACCGGCGGTGTCGATGCCCCGCATATAGGGCTGCACCATCGCGGTGAACCCTTCCTCGTGCATCCGCGCGAGATGTCGTACGGCGATGTCGTGCTGTTCGGGCGTGTAGCGGGCGGCGTAGCGCGCACCGGCGCCGGAGGTGGGTTTGACGACGTACTCGTGGTCGCCCGGCAGGTCGGCGGGGTCGCCGGGCGCGAGATAGCGGGTCGGCACGACCGGTACGCCGGCCGCGGCCAGCTCCCCGAGGTAGCGCTTGTCGGTGTTCCACCGCACGACCTCGGCGGGGTTCGCCAGCCGGGTCGCCTTGGCGACCCCTTCCGCCCACGCCACGAACTCGGCCGTCCGCCAGCTGTAGTCCCAGGTCGACCGGATCAGGACGAGGTCGTAGCCGCCCCAGTCCACGCGTACGTCGTCCCAGTGCACGGCGTCCGCCCCGGCCCCGGCCGCGCGCAGCGCCTCGGTCAGCACCGGCAGGTCGCGGTCCTTGCTGGGCCCGGGGCGGGGGTCGTAGGTGGCGAGGGCGATGCGGGGCACGGCGGGTTCCCTTCTCATACGGTTCGTCCGGCAGGCTAACCGCCACCCGGGAACCGGCCGCAACCTCTTTACCTTCCCCCTGGGGGAGGCCCCACGATCTGGGGGAAGCCCCGTGCTCGGGGCGAGGAACGGAGGGGTACGGGTGGAGTGGCTGACGATCGGCGCCTTCGCGAAGGCGTCCCGGCTGTCGCCGAAGGCGCTGCGGCTGTACGACGAACTGGACCTGCTGCGTCCGGCCCGGGTCGACCCGGACACCGGTTACCGCCACTACACGCCGGACCAGCTGGAGCGGGCCCGGCTGGTGGCGTGGCTGCGCCGGCTGGGCATGCCGCTGGCCCGTATCCGCACGGTCTGCGCGCTCGACCCCGCGTCCGCCGCCCGGGAGATCCGCGCGTACTGGGCCCAGGTCGAGGCGGAGACGGCCGTACGACGTGATCTGGCGGCGTTCCTCGTCGACGAGCTGACGGCCCCGGCCAGGAAGGACACGCCCGTGCTGGAGCTGCGGTACTGCGCGCACTCGGACCGCGGCCGGGTCCGGCCCGCCAACCAGGACACGGCGTACGCGGGGGCCCGGCTGCTCGCGGTGGCCGACGGGTTCGGGCCGGCGGGCGGGCCCGCGAGCGGTGCGGCGGTCGAGGCGCTGCGGTTCCTGGACACGGCGGAGCCGCCGGCGGGCGAGGTGCTCAACCTGCTGGCGGAGGCGGTGCAGGGGGCGACCGAGGCGGTGCGGGACGTGGCAGCGGGCGCGGCCGGGAACGGCACGACCCTGACCGCGCTTCTGTGGACGGGGTCCCGGCTCGCCCTCGTGCACATCGGCGACTCCCGCGCGTATCTCCTGCGCGACGGGGCGCTGTTCCGGATCACACACGACCACACGCTGGTCCAGTCGATGATCGACGAGGGGCGGCTGACGGCGGAGGAGGCGCTGAGCCATCCTCAACGGACCCTGCTCGTCAAGGCGTTGACGACCGCCGCCCCGGACCTGAGGCTGCACGACGTGGAACCGGGCGACCGCTACCTCCTCTGCTCCGACGGCCTCCCGATCGCCGTCCCCGACACCGCGATCCGCGAGGTCCTCGCCTCCACCGCCTCCCCTGACGCGGCCGTCCACACCCTGGTGGACCGGGCGAACGCGGCGGGCGGTCCGGACAACGTCAGCTGTGTGGTGGCGGACGTGGTGACGGCCTGATGATCCCTGGCACCATCACGGACATGTCGATCTCCGGAACGGACGCGTACGCGAAGGAAGTTCAGCTGCCCCCGCTCGTCGAACGGGCCGTCGCGGCGGCCCGCGCCCACGACTTCCCCTACTCCTGCCGCCCCGAACAGGGCCGTCTGCTCCAGGCGTTGGCGGGCGGTGCGGCTTCCGTCATCGGGGAGACGGGGACGGGCTGCGGGGTGGGCCTGGCGTGGCTGGCGTCGGGCGCGCGCGAGGGCGTACGTCTGGTGAGCGTCGAACGGGATCCCGAACGGGCCCGCGTGGCCGCCGAGTTGTTCGCCGACCGCCCCGAGGTGGAGATCCTCACCGGCGACTGGACCCGCATCGCGGAACACGCCCCGTACGACCTCCTGGTCCTGGACGGCGGCGGCACGGCGAAGACCCCCGACGACACCGCGGTGGACCCGGCCCGCCTGCTCACCCCGGGCGGCCGCGTAGTGATCGACGACTTCACCCCGTCCACGGGCCACCCACCCCTGCACGAGGGCTCGTTGGACCGCCCTCGCCTGTTCTGGCTGCGGCACATCGCCCTGGACACGATAGAGATCCCCCTGGCCCCGGACCTCGCGACCCTCGTCGGGACCCGGTGCCGACTCTCCGGAACCGAGTCGACCTGGCGGGAGTTCGAGATCGGGCAGGTCGTCCGGGGCGTCGTCACCCGTATCGAGAACTTCGGCGTGTTCGTCGACCTCGACGGCAGCGAGGGCTTCATCACCGCCCCGGAACTCTCCCGCCGCCACTTCGACTCCTACGAGGAGATCGTCCAGGTCGGCCAGGAAGTCACGGCGCAGGTCCTCGCGTTCGAGCTGTTCCGGCCGCAGGTCCGCGTCTCGACGGCCGCCCTCGAAGCCGACCCCTTCGCCGAGTTCGCCCGGCACGCCTTCGGCGGGACCCTGCGCGGGCCGGTCACCCAGGTCGTCCCGTTCGGGGTGTTCGTGCGGGTGGCCGACGGCATCGAAGGGCTCGTGCACCGCGACGACCTCGACGGGACGCCTCCCCCGGACACCGGCGACGAACTGACCGTCGAGGTCACGGACATCAACCTCGTGCACCGCCGCGTACGACTGCGACCGGCACGGTGACCGCTAGCGGTCATCCTCCGGCTCCCAGTCCAGCAGCCGTACCTTCGCCACCGTTCGGACATGGCGGCGCATCGCCGTGGCCGCCTGGCGGGGCTGCTGCGCGGTGATCGCGTCGAGGATCGCGTGGTGTTGGGCGAGGGAGCGGGACGGGCGGTGGGGCTGGCGGAGCGATTCCGTGCGGCTCTCGGCGATCTGGTCGGCGATGGAGCGCATGAACTCCGCGAGCAGCGCGCTGTGCGCGGCCGCCGTCACCGCCGCGTGGAAGAGGCGGTCGCCCTCGACGCCGTGACCGCCGCCGTCGATCTCCGCGGCCATGGTGTCGAGGGCCCGCCGCATCGCGTCGAGGTCCTCCTCCGTGCGCCGCTCCGCGGCCAGTTCGGCGAGCTTCGTCTCCAGCGCCTCGCGCGCGTCCAGGACGTCCGGCAGCCGCCGGCGCCGTTCGACCATCTCCTCCACCGGCTCGGTGTCGAGGCTGTCCCGCACGAGGTACGTCCCCCCGCCGTGCCGCGCCTCCACCAGCCCCTGGACCTCCAGGACCACGATCGCCTGCTTCACGGAGGCCCGGCTGACCCCGAGCCGCTGTGCGAGGTCCCGCTCGGTCGGCAGCCGGTCACCCGCGCTGAGGCCGCCCTCGGCGACGTACTGGCGCAGCCGGTCCAGCACCTGCTCGTACAGGCGCTGCTTGGCCATGGGGCGCAGGGCGTCGGTCACGGGGTCCCCCTTCGTTCGTGGGGAGATTAACACCGTACGACTGGCCGAGTGGCTGAGCCAATTTGCGCGCGACCCCTTGACGCGGGCGGCCCACCCGGCCACGCTGACCAGCCATCGCCATGTGGCCCAGTGGCTCAGCCAATTCCCCCGTCCCACCACCTTCCCCCCACCCACCATCCCCCCACCATCCCCCACCGCTCCGGGACCCAGAGACGGGAGCCCGTATGTCCCCCGAACTCATCTCGATCCTCGTCCTCGTCGTCGTGTTCGTCATCGCCACGACCCGTTCCGTCAACATGGGCGCGCTCGCCTTCGCCGCCGCCTTCGCGGTGGGCGAGCTGGTCGCCGACCTCGACGCGGACGGCATCTTCGCCGGTTTCCCCGGTGACCTCTTCGTCGTGCTGGTCGGCGTGACCTACCTGTTCGCGATCGCGCGGGCGAACGGCACCACGGACTGGCTGGTCCACGCGGCGATCCGGCTGGTGCGCGGCCGGGTGGCGCTGATCCCGTGGGTGATGTTCGCGCTCACCGGCGCGCTCACGGCGATCGGCGCGGTCAGCCCGGCCGCGGTCGCGATCGTCGCGCCGATCGCGCTGAGCTTCGCCGCGCGCTACGGCATCAGTCCGCTGCTGATGGGCGCGATGGTGGTGCACGGCGCCCAGGGCGGCGGCTTCTCGCCGATCAGCATCTACGGCACGATCGTCAACGGCATCGTGGAGCGCGAGAAGCTCCCCGGCAACGAACTCTTCCTCTTCCTCGGCTCCCTCGCGGTGAACGTGGTGATCGCGGGGGTGCTTTTCGTACTGTTCGGGGGGCGGAAGCTGTGGGCGATGGGGGCGGTGGAGGAGGGGGCCGGGAGATCGCCGGGGGCGGTTGAATCGCCGGCGTCGCCTGGATCGCCAGGGTCGCTGGGATCGCCGGACTCTCACGGAGCGCCCGGATCGCCGGGTTCGCCCGGAGCACCGGCGGGAGCGGACGGCGTGCAGGCGTCCGGGGGAGTGCGGCCCGTGTCGAACGGATCGGATCCGGCCGGGAACACCGGCGGTACCGCCACCCCCGGCCCCGCCGTGCCCACCGCCGACCCGGCCCACGCTTCCGCCACCACAACCGCTACCAGCACCGGCACCGGCACCGGCGTGGCCCCTCGCCCCGAGCCGCCCACCCCCACCCCCCTCCTCACCCCACCCCGTATCGCCACCCTCACCGCCCTGGTCGCCCTCGTCGTCGCCGTGCTCGTCTTCGATCTGGACGCGGGGCTCACCTCGATCACCCTCGCCGTGCTGCTGAGCGCGGTCTGGCCGGAGGACAGCCGTAAGGCGGTCGGGCAGATCGCCTGGTCCACGGTGCTGCTGATCTGCGGGGTGCTGACGTACGTCGGCGTCCTGGACGAGATGGGCACGATCAAGTGGGCCGGCGAGGGCGTGAGCGGCATCGGAGTCCCGCTGCTGGCCGCCGTACTGCTCTGCTACATCGGCGCGATCGTCTCCGCGTTCGCCTCCTCCGTCGGCATCATGGGCGCGCTGATCCCGCTCGCCGTCCCCTTCCTCGCGCAGGGCGAGATCGGCGCGGTCGGCATGGTGACGGCGCTCGCGGTCTCGGCGACGGTCGTGGACGTGAGCCCGTTCTCGACCAACGGCGCGCTGGTCCTGGCCGCGGCACCGGACGTCGACCGCGAGCGTTTCTTCCGGCAGTTGATGATCTACGGAGGCATCGTGGTGGCGGTGGTGCCCGCGGTGGTGTGGCTGGTGATGGTCGTGCCGGGCTTCGGGTAGGAACGACAGGCGACAACAGGTTAGGAGCTACGCAGCGTGACCTCTCTCTTCCCGGCCCTCAGGGGCGCTACGGCGGACCGTCCCGCCCTGCGCTTCGGCGACCGTTCCCTCACCTACGCCCAACTCGCCGCCACGACCGGTGCCTTGGCGGCCCGACTCGCCGGGCACGGCCGCGTGGCGGTGTGGGCGACACCGGAACTGGAGACGGCGGTGGCCGTGGTGGCGGCCCTGGAGGCCGGTGTCGCCGCCGTACCGCTCAACCCGAAGTCCGGTGAGAAGGAACTCGGGCACATCCTGAACGACAGCGCGCCGACGCTGGTACTGACCGCACCCGGCGCCGAACTCCCTTCGGCGCTGGCCGACTTGGAGCGTGCGGAGGTAGACGCGCACGCCACAACGGGCCCCCTCCCGGCGAGCACAGCCACTGCCGAGGACCCCGCCCTCGTCGTCTACACCTCCGGCACCACCGGCCCGCCCAAGGGCGCCGTGATCCCCCGCCGGGCGATCACCTCGACGCTGGACGCGCTGGCCGACGCCTGGCAGTGGACCGGCGAGGACGTCCTGGTCCACGGCCTGCCCCTCTTCCATGTCCACGGCCTGGTGCTGGGCATCCTGGGCCCGCTGCGCCGCGGCGGCGCCGTCCGCCACCTCGGCCGCTTCTCGACGGAGGGCGTGGCGCGCGAGCTGAACGACGGCGCGACCATGCTCTTCGGCGTCCCGACGATGTACCACCGGATCGCCGAAACCCTCGTGGACGACCCGGAGTTGGCGAAGCCCCTGAGCCGGGCCCGGCTGCTGGTCTCCGGTTCCGCCGCGCTGCCCGTGCACGACCACGAGCGGATCACGGCGGCGACCGGGCGCCGGGTCCTTGAGCGGTACGGCATGACGGAGACGCTGATGAACACGGCCGTGCGCGCGGACGGCGAGCCGCGGGCCGGGACGGTGGGCGTGCCGCTGCCGGGCGTGGAGCTGCGGCTGGTGGAGGAGGACGGGTCGCCGATCACGTCGTACGACGGCGAGACGGTGGGCGAGATCCAGGTGCGCGGCCCGAACCTGTTCACCGAGTACCTGAACCGGCCCGATGCGACGGCCGCGGCCTTCACCTCCGACGGCTGGTTCCGCACGGGGGACATGGCGGTGCGGGAGTCCGACGGGTACGTCCGGATCGTCGGCCGGAAGGCCACCGACCTGATCAAGAGCGGGGGTTACAAGATCGGGGCGGGTGAGATCGAGAACGCGCTCCTTGAGCACCCGGGGGTGCGGGAGGCAGCGGTGACCGGGGAGCCGGACCCGGACCTGGGCGAGCGGATCGTGGCGTGGATCGTCCCGGCGGACCCCGAAGCCCCGCCCACCCTGCGGGAGTTGGCGGACCATGTGGCGAGCCGGCTGGCCCCGCACAAGCGCCCCCGGATCGTGCACCACCTGTCGGCGCTCCCCCGCAACGACATGGGCAAGATCATGAAGCGGGCGCTGCATGCCTGAGCGCCTCTCCGCACGCGAGATCGTCGCGCTGGTCGCCGACGACTTCTCGGAACTCCCCTACCCCGAACGGCAGTCGAAGCCGGACGGCCCACTGTCCTGGCAGGGTTACGACGCCGCGCGCGCCCGCGCCGCCGAACGCACCGGCGAGTCGGAGTCCGTCATCTGCGGCACCGCGCACGTCGAAGGCACCCAAGCCGTCCTGATCGCCTTCGAGTTCGGCTTCCTGGGCGGCTCCCTCGGCGAGCGCACCGGTGACCGGCTGGAGGCGGCGTACACACACGCCCGTGAACACCGCCTCCCGGTCGTCCCGTTGATCGCCACCGGCGGCAGCCGGATGCAGGAGGGCATGCTCGCGCTCACCCAACTCCAGCGCGTGGCCCGCCAGTCGGCCCTCACCCGGGAGGCGGGCCTCCCCCAGATCGCGGTACTCCGCGACCCGACCACGGGCGGCGGCTGGGCAACCCTGGGCGCGGGCGCCGACGTGATCCTCACCCTGCCCGGCGCCCAAGTGGGCTTCGCGGGCTCCCGGGTCCGCCCACCCGACGCGGACCCGACGGCGTACACGGCGGAGGCGCAGGTGGCGGCGGGGGCGGCGGACGCGGTCGTAGAACTGGAAGAACTGCGGGAGGTGCTGGGGCGGTGGCTGCGCCTGCTGACCGACGGGACGGGCGCGCGAGGAACAGTGGCGGCTCGGCCGGACGAAACAGCCCTGGGCTCATCGAGCGCGGCGGGCACGGCAGGGACGGCGGCAGGCGGGGCAGGGACAGTAGACGCGGCAGACGCGGGAGGCGCGGCAGGCGCGGCAGGCGCGGCAGGCGCGGCAGGCGCGGCAGGCGCGGCAGGCGCGGCAGGCGCGGCAGGCGCGGCAGGCACCGCAGCGACAGGACCGGCCAGGCAATCCGCAGCGCCCGTTCCCGCCCCACCCATCGAGCCCGCCCCGGTCCCCCACCCCCTCGGCCCCCGCACCCTCCCCGCCACCGGTCGCGACGCCGTCCACCGTGCCCGGTCCCCCCAACGCCCGCGCGCCACCGCCTACTTGGACGCCTACTTCACCCACCGCGTCCAGATCTCCGGTGACCGCTGCGGCGGCACGGACCCCGGGATGCTCTGCGGCTTCGGTGCCCGGGACGGTCGTACGGTCGCCTACGCGGCGCAGACCGGAACGGCCACCCGCCCGGCCGGCTACCGCACCGCCACCCGTCTGATCCGCCTGGCCGGCCGCCTCGGCATCCCGGTCCTCACCCTGGTCGACACCCCCGGCGCCGCGAACGACGCGGAGGCCGAACGCCAGGGCGCGGGCGCGGCCATCGCCGACCTCTTCACGACGGTCGCCACCGCCCGCACCCCCGTCACCACCCTCCTCATCGGCGAGGGCGGCTCCGGCGGCGCCCTCGCCCTGGCCGCCCCGGGCAACACCTACGCCACCCCCGACAGCTACTTCTCCGTCATCGCCCCGGAACTGGCGACGGCGATCCTGAAGCGACCCCCGGAGGAAGCGGGAGCCACCGCGGACGAACTCCGGATCCGGCCGCAGGATCTGGTGGAGTTGGGGGTGGTCCGGAGTGCCGTTCCCGACCCGTAGGCAGACATTTATCTAGAGCTTATATCGGGCATATCCGACAAAAACCCCCATTCAGCCGCACCCCGCCCGGCCCCCTAATAAAGGCGCCCCCTCCCCCACCCCCCGCACGATGCCAAGGAAGGCCCGCCGCCCGGCGCGCCCCCACGGTCTGTGCTCTCGGGAGGACCCTGCCATGACCGCCAGTCTGGAGCAGCTGCGCCGCTGCCACTTCGCCGTCGACCTCGGCGCGGCGCGGACGCGGGTGTATGTGAAGGGGGCGGGGCTCGTGGTCGATCAGCCTTCGGCCGCCGCCGTGAACACCCGTACCGGCGCGCTGATCGCGGTGGGCGAGTTCGCCGAGAAGATGACGGGGCGTACGCCTGACTACATCCGGGTCGTGCGGCCCGTCTCCGGCGGGACCGTCGTCGACATCGAGATGGCCCAGCGGATGCTCCGGCACCTGCTCGGCGACAAGATCCGCCGTACCCTGCGCCGCAAGCCCCGGCTGCGGGCCGCCGCCTGCACCCCGCACGACGCCGACCCGCTGGCCCAGCGCGCGGCCATCGAGACGCTCGTCGGGCTCGGGGCGCGGCGCGTGGAGCTCGTGGACACGCTCATCGCCGCCGCCGTCGGGTGCGGGCTGCCCGTCGAGCGGCCCGAGGCCACCATGATCATGGTGTGCGGGGCCGCGGCGACCCAGGTCGCGGTGCTGTCCCTCGGGTCGATCGTGACCGCCGAGCGGATTCCCGTCGGCGGTGAGGCCGTGGACCACGCGATCGTGCAACATCTGCGGCACGAGCACGAGTTGATGCTGCCCAGCCAGTCCGTACGGCCGCTGCAGCTCGCCCTGTCCGGCAACGGGCTCACCCCGCAGGGCCCCGCCTCCACCGAGATCCACGGCCGGGACGTGGCCACCGGGCTCGCCCGCAGCGTGCAGGTCGACACCGCCGCCGTGCGGGACGCCATCGAGACCCCGCTGACCGCCGTCCTCGACGGCATCGGCCGGGTGCTGCGCAACTGCCCGCCCGACCTGGTCGCCGACCTCGCCGACCGCGGGATCATGATGGTCGGCGGCTCCGCCCTGCTCCCCGGCCTCGACCAGATGCTGCGGCAGGCCACCGGGATGCCGGTGCACATCGCCGAACGGCCGGACGTCTGCGCCGTGCAGGGACTCGGGCACATGCTGGAGGGCAAGATCGAGCCGCTGTCGCTCGACCCGCTGGCCACCTAGGGCACCCGGTGACCGCGGCCCCGCTCCCGCGGCTCCTCGAAGCCGTCCTCGGCGTCGGTACCGATCTCGAACTGCGCGCCACCCTCCAGCACATCGTGGACAGCGCGGCCGAGCTGACCGGCGCCCGGTACGCGGCGCTGGACACCGAGGATCCGGCGCAGGACGGACTCACCGCGCTCCGTGCCCCGAGCGCGCCGAAGGCCCCGCGCAACCAGAGCACCCTCAGCGCGCCGGGCACCCCGAACGCCCCCGTCACGCCGAACGCGCCGAAGTCCCGGAGCGCCGTGCATCCCGCGGCGCTCACCATCCCCATCCGCGTCCACGACACCCCCTTCGGCACCCTCCACCTCTCCGGCAAACCCCGCTTCACCGCCGAGGACGAGCAGCTCCTGCACGTCCTCGCCGCCCAGGCCGGCATCGCGATCGGCAACGCCCGGCTCTACGAGGCGGCCCGGCAGCGCGAGCGCTGGATCGAGGGCGCGGCCGCCGTCACCACCGCGCTGCTGACCGGGCGGACCGCCGCCGACGCCCTGATGACGGTCGCCGAACGGGCCCGCATCCTCGCCGACGCGGCCGCGGGCGTGGTCCTCCAGCGCACCCCCGAGGGCGGCATGGAGATCGTGACGGCGTCGACGTACGACGATCCGGACGGCATCCTCGGGACCACGATCCGGCCCGGCAGCGCGGTCCTGGAGCAACTCCTCGGCGGCGAGCCGGTGTTCGTCGACGACTCGGCGACCGACCCCCGGATGACCACGCGGGTACGGCACCGGTTCGGGCCCAGCATGATGCTGCCGCTCCAGGCCGACGGGACGCTCATCGGCACCCTCGCGCTGCCCCGGCGGCGCGGCGAGCGGCCGTACACCCCCGTCGAGCGGTTGCTCGCCGTGCAGTTCGCCTCCCAGGCCGCGCTCGCCCTCGTCCTCGCCGACGCCCGGCAGCAGCGCGAGCGGCTCGCGGTCTACGAGGACCGCGACCGGATCGCCCGCGACCTGCACGACCTCGTCGTCCAACGGCTCTTCGCCACCGGGCTGATGCTGGAGTCGACCGAGCGCCGGTGCGCGGGCGCCGACGTGCACGAGATCCTCGGCCGGGCGGTGGACGAACTGCGGGCGACCGTCCAGGAGGTGCGTACGGCGATCTTCACCCTCCAGCAGCCGCCCGCCGACGCGCCCACGACCTTTCGCGGCAGGGTCCTCAGGGAGACGGCGGCCGTCCTCGGCCTCCGGCCCTCCACCCGCTTCACCGGCGCCGTCGAGAACCTGATCACCGACCGGGTCGCCGCACACCTGCTGACGGCCCTGCGCCACGCCCTCGCCGCCGCCTCGCGCCGGCCGGGCGTCTCCCGTATCGAGGTCGGGATCGACGCGACGGCGGTCCTGCCGGACGGCCGGAAGGGGGTGCGGCTGACGGTGCGGGACGACGGCGACACGGGCGGGGACAGCGGTACGGATGAGAGCGACGGTACGACCGTCACCTGGCAGTCGCCCCTGTGAGGCCCCGGGTCAGAGGCCGAACCAGCAGCGGACCGTCGTACCGTCCGGGCCGGTGTGCACGCGGACCAGGTCCGCGACGAGGTTGACCAGGAGGAGACCGCGGCCGCCGGGGCGCTCGCGCGGGGCGGGCCTGCGGCCGGCCAGCGGGTCGGCGAGATGGCCCTTGTCCCGGACCTCGCACACCACGTGCCCGTCCTCGGCCCACACCCGCAGGGTGCCCGAACCGCCGCCGTAGAGCACGCTGTTGGTGGTCAGCTCGGCGGTGACCAGCGCGAGGTCGTCCCGTCCGGCCCGCCCGAGCCCGAAGCGCGCGGCCTCGGCGACGGCCAGGTGCCGGGCCTCCCCGAGGAGTTCCTCGACGAACGTGAACGGCGGGACGTCCGGGGCGGGCGGGAAGGGCTCGTTGCAGCGGGCGACCACGTGCTCGGGGGCGTATCCGTCGCTGTGCCACTCCCGTCCGGAACCGGCGTCGACGACCACCGGGTGGGTGGCGTACGCGTCGGCGACCACCCGGGGATCGAGGCGCTGGACGTCGTACGGACAGAGGATGGTCACGTCGCGGCCCTGGAACGCCGCGTTGATCAGCGCCTCGTGCTGGAGGCAGGCGGGGTACTCGGTCGGCGAGCGGCCGGCCCAGATCGGTTCGCCGACGATCCGGACCCGGATGCCGGGTGCCTGCGCGTCGGCGAAGGCGCGCAGCACGCCGGGGATGATCCGGCCGGGGTTGCGTCCGGCCTCCCGCATGTCGAGGAGCCGTACGTCGGCGGCGCTGTCGCCGAGCGCCTCCCGCAGGAGCCGCAGGTTCTCGCCGGGCACGGCAACGGCCACCGGCTCCCCGGCCTTGAGCGCGGCCCGCACGAAGGGCACGACACCGGCGAGGTACTCCTCCTCGTCCCGGTAGAGGAGGGCGGGGTGCACGAAGGGTTCGAGGGGGCCGATGTACCCGGCTGCGGCTCTCACGACAGTGTCACCCCGTGGTGGAGGCGCGTCGCCGCGGCGATCCGAGGTCCGCTCCCGCTGCCGTTGTCCACGCCGACTCCCCACTGCTGCCGTACGGTCTGAGGTTTCCCTCTTCGATACGTCCGTCCCCTCCGAAACGTTTCCCCGTCATGATTCCCCGTTCAAAACCCGGACGAGACCGCGTTTACCCGCGGCTGCCGCCCGGCATTCCCCGGAACGCGGACGCACTGCGCTCAGTACGGCAGGATCCGGCCCGAGGGTGTCCTGCGGTCGATCTCCTGCTGCCGGGTGTCCCGTGAGGACGCGGGCCGGCGGGTGACGCGTACGCGGATCTGGCGGTTCATGACGCCCTCCTCGGGCCGGGGCAGGGGCCGGGGCCGGGCTCCCCGGCACGACCTCCAGCCTCGTCCTCGCGCCGCGCCCGCACATCGTGCCCACGGAGGCCCCCGCGCTGCCTCCCGGGGGTGACCCGGCGGCGCGCCGCTACTCCCCGGGGAGGACGCCGACCCTCAACCGACCCCGAGGCGCACACTGGAACGCACCAGCCGGACCAGAACCTCTCCGCCGGGAGAAGCCATGCGCCGACGCACCGGGAACGGCTCCACGCCGAACAGCGGCGCCTCGAACGACGGCTCCCTCCTGTGAAGCGCCGCCGCGCCGCGCACGGGCCCCGCACCTTCGCCGTACGACTCCTGCGCGCCCTCCGCGCCCTCACCGCCCCCGGCCACCCCGCCCGCCCCACTCCCCCCTCCCGCCCGGATCAGCTCCGTGCCCTCCTCGCCGTCCTGGACGACGCGGTTCTCGCGCAGACGCCGGCGGACGCGGCGGTGGCCGCGTGCGGGGAGCCGGGGCCCGTGGCGCGGTGGACGGCGCGGCGGTCCGGGCAGCAGAGCATCGCCCTGTACCGGCTGCGCGCCCGGCTGGAGGACCTCTGGCTCACCGACCCGGAGCTGCTGGCGGAGCGGGACCGCGCGGCCCGGCTGCTCGCCTACGACCTGTGGATGCTGCGGGAGTCGCTGAACCTGGCGTTCGCCGTCCGCCCCACGCCCCGCACGGAGGCGGCCCGGCAGCGCCTCAACGGCCTCGGCCGCCCCGCCAAGGTCCGACTGCTCCAACTCGGCGCCCTGGTCGCCGTGTTGCTGCTGTGGGCGCTGATCGCC
>NZ_JBEYVC010000093.1:0-40468 GCF_040643855.1 Streptomyces sp. NPDC047072
TCCATGGGGGCCTACCTGGCTTCTCGGAGGGCCAACTCGGCCGGGGACTGGGCCACACCGAAGGCCTGGGGGGTGGGCTGGCTCGCCATGTAGAGGCGGTCCACGGTGCGGCGAGGGAGCGGGAAGTACTCGAAATTGCCGTAGATCCGGCCGTCCGGAGCCATCGGGCGGGCGTTGAAGCGGGCGACCGTCGCCAGCCGGTACGGCTCGCTGCCGTGGCTGTCCAGCAGGGCGATCTCGGTGATGCGGCGGGCGCCGTCGGCGAACCGGGTGAGCTGGATGATCACGTCGATCGCGCTGTTGATCTGGTCGTGCAGCGCCTCGAAGGGGATCTCCACCTCGGACATCGACGCGAGGGTCTTGAGCCGCATCAGCGCGTCCTCCGCGCTGTTGGCGTGGACGGTGGCGAGCGAGCCGTCGTGGCCCGTGGACATCGCCTGGAGCATGTCGAGGGACTCGCCGCCGCGGACCTCACCGACGACGATCCGGTCGGGGCGCATACGCAGCGAGTTGCGGACCAGGTCGCGGATGGTGACCCGTCCCTGGCCCTCCACGTTCGGCGGACGGGACTCCAGGCGGACCACATGCTTCTGCTGGAGCTGGAGTTCGGCGGAGTCCTCGATGGTGATGATGCGGTCGCTGTCGGGGATGAGGCCGGAGAGCGCGTTCAGCAGGGTGGTCTTCCCCGTGCCCGTCGCGCCCGACACGATGATGTTGAAGCGGGCCTGCACCAACCCCGCCAGCAGGTACAGCATGTGCTCGTCGAGCGAGCCGAAGCCGGACAGTTCCTGGAGCGTGTACGAGCGGGGGAAGCGGCGGATGGTGAGGATCGCGCCGGTCAGGGAGAGCGGCGGGATGATCACGTTGACGCGCTCGCCGGACGGCAGACGGGCGTCGACCATCGGATTCGTCTCGTCCACACGGCGGTTGACCGTCGAGACTATTCGCTCGATGGTCTGCATCAGCTGGTCGTGGGAGGGGAAGCGGAGCGGCAACTGCTCGACCCGGCCGCCGCGTTCGACGAAGATCGAGTCGGGTCCGTTGACCATGATCTCGGTGATGGAGGCGTCCTCCAGGAGCGGCTCCAGGATGCCTAGGCCGAGCGCCTCGTCGACCACCCGCCGGATCAGCTGGGAGCGTTCGACCGTCGACAGGACCGGTCCCTCACGGCTGATGATGTGCCCGAGCACCCGCTCCAGGCGGGCCCGCCGCTCGGCCGCCGCGAGCGAGCTCATCTCCGCGAGGTCGATCTCCTCCAGGAGCTTGGCCCGGTAGGAGGAGACCAGGTGGCCGTCCTCGCCCCGACTGCCGTTCTCCTCGGGGGTGTTGATACGGGACCGCAGACTCATGGTGGCACCTCGTTCAGTGGTCGAGCGGCATGGTGGCGGTCTTGGTCGCGGGGTCGAAGTCCCAGCCCGGCACGACGGACGGGATCTGGACCGTGGCGGTGACGGTGACGTCGTCGCCCCCGAAGGCGGCCGAACAGGACACCGACAGCCAGTCGCTGATCGCGTTCACGCACCCCTCCTGCGCGCCCAGCTCCAGCGAGGCCGCCCGCGCCCCCGCCCGCGCCGCCGTACCGGCCTGCTGGGCGGCGTAGGCGATGAGCCCGAGCTGGACACCGGCCATGGCGACGAGGATCAGGACCGGGATGAACCCCAGGTACTCGATGGCGACCTGGCCGCGGTCCCGGCGGCTCGACGCGCCGCGCCGGCCGCGGTCCCGGGAGCCCGACGCGCCCCGCCGGCCGCGGTTCCGGCGGCCCGCCGTGTCGTACGGCAGCCGCTTCCCGTCGTACGACATCTCAGTCCCCCTTCTCCTCTTCCACGGCGCCCGCGTGGCCGTCGACCTGGAAGGGGAAGGCGATCGAGCCCGGGAACAGGACGGGCACGTCCAGGTGGACGTCCGCCGTGACGAAGCCGCCGGAGGTGCCGCAGTCCACCGTGCCGCTCCAGGCGTCGGGGAGCTTGTCCAGTCCCGCCTGTTCGCACGCGGCCTCCCGCTCGCCCGGCGCCGCGGCCGTCGCCGCCCGCACCGCCTCGTCGGCAGCATTCCCCGCGAGCGTGAACGTGTACCCCAGCAGCACGAACTGCCACAGCAGCACCAGCGTGACGACGATGATCGGGGTCATGCCGAGGAACTCGATGGTCACCTGGCCCTCCTCCGAGCGGCGCTTCATCTGCCCAGCTCCCTGCGCCGCCGGAACGTCAGCGCCCCCCGCTCCCGCCCGCTGCGGTGGGAGTTGGCCTCCGTGCCCTTGACCAGGCCGAGTTCGCCGGCGAGCGTCCACAGGGCCTGCTTGACCGTGCCCTTGGCGTCGAGCTCGTGGACCCGGCCCGCGTCGACCGCGCCCTGGAGTTCCTTGAAGTTGGCGGGGATCGCGGTCGCGGCGACGCCCGTGCCGGTGATCTTCTGGATGAGGGCGGGCTGGATCTCCGTACCGCGGGTGTGCCGGTTGACGACGACGGTGGTCTCCTCGGCCTTGCGGACCTGGAGCCGGTCCCACATCCGCACGGCCCGCTTGGCACCGCGTACGGCGACCACGTCCGGGGTGGTGACCAGCAGCGCGGTGTCGGCCATCTCCACGACCGCCGCGCCCGCCCCGCTGAGCTGCGCCCCGCAGTCGACGACCACGACCTCGTAGCGGGAGCGCAGCGCGGAGACGATCTGGCGGGCGGCGCGGTCGGTGACTTCCTCGCCGCGTTCGCCCTCGCCGGGGGCGAGGAGGAGCGCGAGGCCGGTGTCGTGGCGGAAGACGGCGTCGGCGAGGACGCGCGGGGTGATGTCGGTGATGGTCGCGAGGTCGACGACCGAGCGGCGGAACTGGACGTCCAGGTAGGAGGCCACATCGCCGGTCTGGAGATCCAGGTCGAGCAGGGCGGCCGGGCGGCCGGAGGCCTGGGCGGCGAGGGCCAGCTGGATCGCGGTCGTGGTGGCGCCGACCCCGCCCTTGGCGCCGCTGACCGTGACGACGGTGCCGCCGACGCCGGTGAACACGTCGCCGGGGGCGCCCAGGTGCCGTCGTACGCCCACCGACCACTGGGCGACCGCGTGCACCCGGCTCGCCAGCTCCTCGTAGCCGAGCGGGAGGGCGATCAGACCGCGGGCGCCGTAGTCCATGGCGGCCTGGAAGAGGCCGGGGCTGACGTCGGAGGTGACGAGGATGACGCCCACGGCCGGGAAGCGGAGGGCGACTTCCCGGATCAGCTCCAGCGCGGGGACGGGCCCGATGCGCTCATGCACCACGACCACTTCGGGCAGCTCGTCGATGGACTCGGAGGCGAGGCGGGCCAGCGTGTCGATGAGCTGCGTGGAGTCGGTCACCGGGGGGACCGGCTCGGCGTCCGGGAGCTGGCTGAGCAGGGTGGTGAGGGACCGGACCGCGTCCACGTCGCCGACTGCCGGGAGGATCCTCGTGGGCATGGCGGCCTCTCACTTGTCCTTGGTGAGTTCGTACGTGCGGTCCTGCTCCGGGATGGTGCCGGTCTCCCCCGGTGCGACCAGCGCGAGCCGGACGCGCTTGGCGAAGGACTCGGCGTAGGTGAGGCGCTGGGCGTCGAGGGCGGAGAGGGCGAAGGTGATGGGGACGGCCTTGGTCGCCTCGCGTGTGCGCTCGTCCGCGTCCGGCTGGAGCGCGGTGATCTGGCCGACGTCGAGGACCCGGGCGTTCGTCACGATGATCTTGGACAGGTCCGGGTCGCCCTCCTTCTGGCCCTCGAAGGTGGCGTAGACGTTGACCCGCGAGTCCGCCGTGATCTTGCCGGCCACACCGGTCGCCGCGTCGACCATGATGGCGACCTCCTGCTGCCCGGGCTGGAGCGCCGGCTGGTCGACGATCATGTCGCTCTGGAGGAGCGAGCCCTTCTTCAGCGTGGTCACGGCGATCTTGTCCTTGATCGCGGCGAGGTCGGTGACCGCGTTCGCCGAGAGCCAGCGCTTCGGCATCTCGGTCTTCTCGAACTGCGCCGCGGTGAGCCGGGTGTACGGCTGGATGTCGTCCTTGACCTCGTACGCCGTCACCTCGGGGCCGACCTTGGACTTCACGTCGTCGATGACGGACAGCACACCGGCGAACGCGGCGAGCGCACCGAGGACCGACAGGAGCAGGAGTATCACGCCGCGGCGCTGACGGGAGTTCATGAACCGTACAACCTCGTTGGGGGGCTCGGTCGAGCGGAATCGGGGACGGGGGGTGAACCGGTGGGGGTCACCCGGCGGGGAGTTGGTGCTGGGCGGTCGGGGGCACAGGGGCGGTGGCCGAGCAGAAGACGCAGCGGTCTCCGATCAGGTCGATACCGCACCAGTGACAACTGTTCTGCCTCACCGAGGTGACCAGTTGGTAAAGGACGGACAGGTCGGACAGGAACGTGCAGAACTCGATCAGCTTCCCGGTGCCCCACCACTCGGCGGACTCGGCGGGCAGCGGGGTCTCGCGCAACCCCTGGACCTGCCAGGACTTGGCGAGGGTGGCGGAGACCCAGTCGGACTGGAGCTGGCCGCGGGCCATCAGCATCGAGGTGGCGAACTCCGGGCCGGCGAGCGTGGCACCCGGCATGATCTTCACGAGTTGCGGCTGCGGGTGGGCGACCACGCCGAACTGGCTTCCCGGGACCCAGGACTTGGCGTGCGCCTTGAGGTCGACGGGGACCCGGTCGAGCCGGGCGACGGAGCCGAGGAGCGCGCCGGCGTGGAGGTAGTGGGTGAGCAGCCGCCCGGCCGAGGCGAGGACGCCGGGGCCGAGGTCGCAGGAGGCGAGCTGGCGCAACTGGCGGGTGAGGACGGCGAGTCCGAGGGGCGGCAGATCGGGACGGAACAGGGCGATCCGGTCGCTCTCCAGCAACGACCGTACGGTGAACAGTCGTTGCTCCACGCCCGGGGGCGCGGCCGCCGAGTACGCGACGATCACATGTCCGTGCTGGTCGATGAGGGACTGGAAGCGGGTGAGCGACTCGTCCAGGGGCTGCCGGTCGAGGTCGTCGAGGACGACGGCGGGCAGGGTCCGCTGGTCCAGTGGCGGCAGCGCCAGGTCGGCACCGGTCACGGCGATGGCAGTTGGCACGCGCAGCTCCCCGTATCCCATGCCCGTGGGCCTGTCGGGATCACCCCGGCACACCCGGTCGACTTCACTGCGTGACTACCTGAGCACTGTAACCACGGCTCTGTGGCCGGTGAACAGCGATCCTGTGACTTCCTGACCCACTTCGGGGCCCAATAGCGGGTGATTCCCGCCCAGATGGGGCGCACTTGCCACCGGTCAGGGCCAGGGCGGGGCGAGTTGGCCGCATTCCCTTGACAGAGGGATTGGTCTGGACCAACTCTGCTGTCATGTCCACCCCCATAGGTTTTACGAGAGGGCTCGGCACCGCGGCCGCCGCCCTCGCCCTGGCAATCGGTCTCGCGGGACCGGCGTCCGCGGCGGACGTCGACAACGCGAAGAACGCCGGCTTCGAGTCCGGCCTCGGCGACTGGACCTGTTCCGCGGGCAGCGGTACGACGGTCTCCTCCCCGGTGCACGGCGGCGCGGCCGCGCTGAAGGCGACGCCGGCCGGGCAGGACTACGCGCAGTGCGCGCAGACGGTGGCCGTCAAGCCGAGCTCGACGTACACGCTGAGCGCCTGGGTGCAGGGCGGCTACGCCTTCCTGGGCGCGAGCGGCACGGGCACGACGGACGTGTCGACGTGGACGCCGGACTCCGCGTCCTGGAAGCAGCTGACGACCACCTTCACCACGGGCGCCTCGACGACCTCGGTGACGGTGTACACGCACGGCTGGTACGGACAGGCGGCGTACTACGCGGACGACGTGTCGGTGTACGGGCCGGACGGGGGCGGTGGGGGCGGCACGCCGCCGACGATCCCCTCCGCGCCGGGCGGCCTGGCCGTCTCCGGTACGACGTCCTCGTCCGTGTCGCTCGCGTGGAACCCGGTGTCGGGCGCGACGGGTTACTCCGTCTACCGGGACGGTACGAAGGTCACGGCGGTCACCGGGACCTCGGCGACCGTGACCGGGCTCGCCGCGTCGACGTCGTACGGCTTCCAGGTGACGGCGACCAACTCGGCGGGTGAGTCGGCGAAGTCGGCCGCGGTGACCGGGACTACGTCCGCGACCGGGGGCGGTGGGGGGACCGCTCTGCCCAAGCACGCGGTGACCGGGTACTGGCAGAACTTCAACAACGGGGCGACGGTCCAGAGGCTGTCGGACGTGCAGGCGCAGTACGACATCATCGCGGTCGCCTTCGCGGACGCCACGACGACTCCGGGCGCCGTGACCTTCACCCTCGACTCGGCGGGGCTGGGCGGGTACACGGTCGACCAGTTCAAGGCGGACGTGAAAGCCAAGCAGGCGGCCGGGAAGAAGGTGATCGTCTCGGTCGGCGGGCAGAACGGGACGGTGTCGGTGAGCGACTCGGCGTCCGCGGCGAACTTCGCGAACTCGGTGTATTCGCTGATGCAGACGTACGGGTTCGACGGGGTGGACATCGATCTGGAGAACGGTCTGAACGCGACGTACATGTCGCAGGCGCTCAAGTCCCTCTCGGCGAAGGCGGGTTCGTCGCTGATCATCACGATGGCCCCGCAGACGATCGACATGCAGTCGACGTCGGGCGCCTATTTCCAGACGGCGTTGAACATCAAGGACATCCTCACGGTCGTCAACATGCAGTACTACAACAGCGGTTCGATGCTCGGCTGCGACGGCAAGGTCTACTCCCAGGGCTCGGTGGACTTCCTGACGGCCCTGGCCTGCATCCAGTTGGAGGGCGGCCTGTCCCCGTCCCAGGTGGGCCTCGGCCTCCCCGCCTCCACCAGCGGCGCGGGCAGCGGCTACGTCTCCCCCACGGTGGTCAACAACGCCCTCGACTGCCTGACGAGGGGCACGAGTTGCGGCTCCTTCAAGCCGTCGAAGACCTACCCCGACCTACGCGGCGCGATGACCTGGTCCACGAACTGGGACGCGTCGGCGGGCAACGCGTGGTCCAACACGGTGGGCCCACACGTGCACGCGCTGCCTTAGCCGGAACGGGGTGGCCGGTCTTCCGACAGCGCCCGGGGATTGCCCCGAGGCGGACAGGGCCGCGCAGGCAGCGGACGACGGCTGTCACCTCGCCCTCGGTCGTACCTCGTATCTCGTAGATCTGGAGTTCCGCGTCCACCGACTACACCAGGGGACGGTAATAGCCGAGTACCGGGGCCAGTTGGGCGAACCATTGGCCCAGCAGGTCCCGGCTCTTTGCGTCGACCACGCATTCGTAGACGCGGCCGTCGATGTGGTGGATGACCGCCATCATCAGGGTCTTGCCGTTGGGGCCCGCCTTGTAGTGGACGCTGCGGATCTCCGGCCAGGGGAACTCCGCGGTCATGGTGTGGTCCTCGAAGGCGACGCCCACGGAGTCGACGACGATGGAGTTGTGGCGGTCCACCGCCATGAACTCCGGGCCCTCCGGCGGGGGCGGGGGCGGGTAGCCGTAGGCGTACTGCGGGGGCGGCGGGCCGAAGCCGGGCGGAGGCGGAGTGGTCATCGGGTGCGTCCCCTTGTATGTCGGACTTCCTGCACATGGTGTTTCAGGTCGTGTGAAACATTCTCCCCGTCCCACCGCGTCAGTGAAGTGAGGACCTCTTCTACAGCCGGCACACAGCACCAGGGGGACGCATGCGACAGGCCCGCGCGGACGAGTACGCGGAGTTCGCCGCCGCCCGGGCCGGCCACCTGTACAGATCGGCCTGTCTGCTGACCGCCGGTGACACCCACCTCGCCGAGGACCTGGTGCAGGAGGCACTCGGTCGGATCTACGTCCGCTGGGGCCGGATCTCCCGCGTCGGCAACCCCGCCGGCTACGCGCAGACCGTCCTCGTCCGCGCCTTCCTCACCCACCAGCGCCGCCGCAGCAGCACCGAGCGCACCACCGACGTCCTGCCGGAGGTCACCGCCGCCGGCGTCGACACCCCGCTGCGGCTGACCCTGCTCGACGCCCTCGCGCGGCTGCCCGCCAAGGACCGGGCCGTGGTCGTCCTGCGCTACTGGGAGGACCGGTCCGTCGAGGAGACCGCGGGTGCCATGAACGCCAGCGCCGCGGCCGTCCGCACCCGCTGCACCCGGGCCCTGAAGCAGCTGCGCGGCCTCCTCGGCGAGGACATCGACGCGTACGCCTGACCCCGGCCGGCCCCTCACGTCACCTCTCACCTCTCTCGCCTCTCTTTCGCCACACCGACCCGAAACGGTGGTTCCCCATGCCCGTCGACCCGCACCAGGACCCCTTCGAGCAGCGGCTCACCACCGCCCTGCACGACACCGGCGACACCTTCGACACCGACCGCGTGGCCCTCGCCGAGCGCGGCACGCTGCGGGGCCGGCGCAAGCAGCTGGTGCGCCGGGCCGGTGTCGTCGGCGCCGCCACGAGCGTCGTGGTCGCCTGTGTGGGCGGCGCGCTGATCCTGCGCTCGGGCGGCCCGGCCACCGAGGCGGCACCGTCCTCCCTGGCCGCCTCCGCGAAGCCCAAGCCGAGCGCCACGGCCACCGCCACGCCCATGACCGACCAGCAGATGATCGACACCTTCAAGAGCCTGCTGCCCAAGGGCACTTTCAGCCAGGAGCACGGGCAGGGCACCCAGAAGACCGACAAACTGAAGGTGCCGGCGCCGTTCGCCACGCTCGTCTTCGACGACGGCAAGGGCGCCGCGGCCATGAACGTCACCGTGGGCCGGGTGCAGCCCGGCGGCACACAGGCCCGGCAGGCCGCCCAGTGCCCCGACAAGGCGTTCGTCGCGTACGACGCCTGCAAGACCAGCCGGCTCACCGACGGCTCCGTCGTCACCGTGCTCCAGGGGTACGAGTATCCCGACCGCCGCGTGGACACCAAGTACTGGTCCGCCGACCTGGTCACCCCGACCGGGCAGCAGATCACCGTGAGCGAGTGGAACGCGGCCGCCGAGAAGGACTCGCCCGTCACCCGGCCCCAACCCCCGCTCTCCCCGGCCCAGTTGACCACCCTGGCGGCGGCAAAGGAGTGGCGCGGTGTCGCGAACGCCCTCCCCGCGCCCCGGCCCGAGCCCGAACTCCCCGGCTCCGACCTGCACGCCCGTGCCGACCTGCTCGCCCTGCTGCCCAAGGGGCTGAAGGTGACCGACCGGAGCAGCGACGACGACGGCGAGTACGCCTATGTCGTGGTCGACGACGGCAAGGGCGCGAGCATGGTCCAGGTGAACGTGCAGCCCGACATGCGGGACGTGGCCGGCGACCTCTTCGGCGCCGACGACGAGACCCTGCCCGACGGCACCCGGGTCGCCGTCCACCAGGGTCCCGGCGAGAAGGGCGACGTCGTGATGTGGACCGTCGACACCATGCGCGAGGACGGCAAGCGGGTGGTGATCAGCGCCTTCAACTCCGGTTCGCAGAAGGGACCGGCGACCCGCAAGACCCCGGCGCTGACCATCGCCCAGTTGCGCACGATGGCGCTCGACGCCCGTTGGTGGGACGGCAGTTGAGGGTGCCGGTCAGAAGAACTCCGACCACGGCTGGTCCCAGACCTGCTTCACGCACAGCACCAGGAACAGCAGTCCGGCGATGGCCAGCATCGCGTTGCTGACCAGTCCGTTGCGCCACTGCGCCGGTGTGCGCGAGGAGTTGAGGAGCCGGAGCAGGGTGCCGGCCAGGAAGGGGAGGAAGGCCGCGCCGAGCACGCCGTAAAGGATGATCAGGCGGAAGGGCTGGCCCTGGAAGAGCAGGATGATCGGCGGGAAGGTCAGCCACAGCAGGTAGGCGCGGAAGGGCCAGGAGCGTTCGCGCGCTCCGGAGGCGACCGCCTCGCCCGAACCCTCGTTCTTCCGGCGGAAGTTGGCCACGAAGTCCGCGAACATCAGGCTCACGCCGTGCCAGACACCGATCAGCGAGGTGAAGGAGGTGGCGAAGAAGCCGATCAGGAAGAACTTCGCGGTCGCGGAGCCGTACTCCGCCTCCAGGATGTCGGAGAGCTGGATCAGGCCCTTGTCGCCGCTCGCGATCGCCACGTTCGCCGAGTGCAGCAGTTCCGCGCCGACGAAGAGCATCGCGATCACGAAGATGCCGGTGGTGGCGTAGGCGACGCGGTTGTCGAGCCGCATCACCTTCATCCAGCCGGTGTCCGTCCAGCCCTTGGCGTTGACCCAGTAGCCGTACGCGGCAAGGGTGATGGTGCCGCCGACGCCGCCGATCAGACCGAGGGTGTTGAGGACCGAGTCCTTCTCGTCGGGGAGCACGGGCAGCAGGCCCGCGAAGGCCTCCCCCAGGTTCGGCGTGACCCGGATCGCGAGGTAGACGGTCACCACGAACATGACGCCCACCAGGACCGTCATGACCTTCTCGAAGACCGCGTACTTGTTGAACCAGACGAAGACCAGACCGACCAACCCGCAGGCGATCGCCCACCACTTGAGGTCCATCACGTCCGGGAAGAGCGCCTGCAGCGGCAGCGCGCTGGAGGACATCGCCGCCGCGCCGTAGACGAAGCCCCAGATCACGACGTAGGAGACGAAGAAGTACGTGGTCCAGCGGCCGAGGCTCGCCCAGCCGTCGAAGAGGGTGCGGCCGGTGGCCAGATGCCAGCGGCCCGCCGCCTCCGCGAGGGAGATCTTGACCAGGCAGCCGATCACGGCGGCCCACAGGAGGGTGTAGCCGAAGTTGCTGCCCGCGATGAGGGTGGCGACCAGGTCGCCCGCGCCGACGCCGGTGGCGGCGACGACGATGCCGGGACCGATGTGGCGCCAACTGGACCTACGGGGGACGGAAGTGGCCGCTGAAGTCGCTGTGTTGTCCGTGGTGTCCGCCATGAAGGTCAAGAAACCCTAAAGGCCCTCGACCGGCAAGAGGGCAAACCGTGAAGGCCTCAGGGGCGGGGGGTCCGGCGCCCGCCGCAGTCGTCCGAGCCGCAGGTCGCCAGTTCGAACCAGACCGTCTTGCCCGGACCGTCCTGGTGGCAGCCCCAGCGCAGGGCGAGCGTCTCGACCAGGAACATCCCGCGCCCGTTCTCCGCGCCGCCGGCGTCCAGCACCCGCGGCACCCGGTGGGCGGAGTCGGAGACCTCGCAGCGCAGCAGGCCGTGCGCGGCGGACAGGGTGAGCCGGAAGCCGCTGGCCGCGTGCAGCAGGGCGTTCGTGGCCAGCTCGCTGACCAGCAGCTCGGCGGTGTCCAGCACGTCGTCCAGATCCGCGAGCCCCCAGCGCTCCAGTTGTCTGCGCACCTCGGCGCGGGCCTCGCGCACGGCACAGGGGCGGGGGTCGTACGCGACGCTCGAGTGACCGGCCCCGAGCGGCGGCTGGGGGTAGGCGGCGTACCGAGGGTCGGGATCCGGGAGACGGCCCCCGGAGAGTTCCAGCATGCCCCCAGGGTGACCCCCGTGTGGGGAGGGGCGCACGGGGAGGACTACCTGTTTCCCTACCTGTACCGCCCTCGGTACCCGCTCAACCGACGTACAGGGAACGCACAGTTCACGCCAACGCGTCTTTATTCGCCCTTGACCTGCTCATGCCATAAGCAGACGATGAGCGGCACACCTCGCACGCCCGCACCTGTACGTCGCTGAACCACCCCCCACTCCACTCCTGTAGGAGACTTCATGCGACTTCGCATACGCGGTTCCGGCGCCCGGGGCGGCAGACGCTACGCCGCACTCGCCGCCCTCCTCGCCCTCGCCCTCGCGGCCCCGCTCTCCGCCACCGCCGACAGCGCCACGAAGGCGGCCCCCGCGGCCGAGGACGTCAGGCAGTACGAGATCCACCAGCACACAACTCCGTTGACCCGTACGGCGATCCAGCAGACCGGGGTGACGGTGGACGAGGCCGACGAGGAGACCGTGGTGGTCTCCGGCCGGGCCTCCCAGATCAAGCAGCTGCGCCAACTCGGCTACGAGGTCACGGCGTTGGGTGCCGCCCCGGACCGGGTCGCGGAGGACGAGATCCGGCTCTACGACTTCCCCTCGGCCGACTCGCGCTACCACAACTACGCCGAGATGAACGCGGAGATCGACCAACGCCTCGCCGCCTACCCGAACATCATGAGCAAGCGGGTCATCGGCACGTCGTACCAGGGCCGGGACATCGTCGCCATCAAGATCAGCGACAACGTGGCGACCGACGAGGCCGAGCCCGAGGTGCTGTTCACCCACCACCAGCACGCGCGTGAACACCTCACGGTGGAGATGGCGTTGTACCTGCTGCGTGAACTCGGCGCGGGTTACGGCAGCGACTCCCGGGTGACCAACATGGTCAACAGCCGGGAGATCTGGATCGTCCCCGACCTCAACCCGGACGGCGGCGAGTATGACGTCGCCACGGGCTCCTACCGGTCGTGGCGCAAGAACCGGCAGCCCAACTCCGGTTCCTCCGCGGTCGGTACGGACCTCAACCGCAACTGGGCCTACCGCTGGGGCTGCTGCGGCGGCTCCTCCGGGTCGACGTCATCGGAGACGTACCGGGGTTCGGCGGCCGAGTCGGCGCCCGAGGTCAAGGTGGTCGCCAACTTCGTGCGCAGCCGGGTGGTCGGCGGGGTCCAGCAGATCAAGTCGAACATCGACTTCCACACGTACAGCGAACTGGTGCTGTGGCCCTACGGGTACACCACGGCCGACACCGCCACCGGCATGACCGCGGACGACAACGCCGCGTTCAAGGCGGTCGGGCAGAAGATGGCCGCGAGCAACGGGTACACCGCGGAGCAGGCGAGCGATCTGTACATCACCGACGGGTCGATCGACGACTACCTGTGGGGCACGCACAAGATCTTCTCGTACACCTTCGAGATGTATCCGTCGTCCAGCTCCGGGGGTGGGTTCTATCCGCCCGACGAGGTGATCGAGCGGGAGACCTCCCGGAACCGGGATGCGGTGTTGCAGTTCCTGGAGAACTCGGACTGTATGTATCGGTCGATCGGGAAGGAAGCGCAGTACTGCTGAGGTCTGTGGGGAACTGCGGGTCCGTTGTGGCTGGTCGCGCCCCGCGGCGGAAGCCGCTGATAGACACAGCCCCGCGCCCCTAGTCGGTTTCCGTCGAGCCCTCTTCGAAGTACTCGTCCATGACCGCGTCCAGCTGTGCGTCCCACTCCTCGAAGCTCGACCTCGACTTGGCCTCGATCTCGATCGGGTACCAGCGGCGGTCGGGGGTGTGGACGGTCACGGTGAACCGCTTGCCGAAACGCGGGGTCTCCGTCTCCACCGCGCCGATCTCGTCCCAGCGGAACTCGCAGGACTGGTCGTCGAGGGAGAGGCGTACGCCCTTGGCGTCGGCGGTGATCTTCGCGCGGCGGTCGGAGGCCTCGAAGACGGGTCCGTCGGAGGGCTCGGAGGATGCCTCGTCCTCCGGCCCGTCCTCCGAGTCCGCGTCCGCTCCGGATGCCTCGACCACGTCGGAGTCGACCGCCTCGGCCTCCTCCACCTCGGCACTCTCCGCCCCCGCGTCCTCCCCCTCGCCGTCCTTCGGCTCGGCGGACACGGGTGAGGTGAGCCCGGGGATGAAGGCCGGGTCGAATCCGGCGCCTTCCAGGGGCTGGCTGCTCGAACCTATGCGCTGCTCCACAGCGGGCAGTATGGTCGACGATCCTGTGCCGCACACAGCCAGCCCCTACTTCGTTATCAGACGCCTACACGCGCCTTACACGAACACACTGAGCAAACCAGCCACCACGAACCCCGCCACCGACAGCACCGTCTCCAGCACGGTCCACGTCTTCAGGGTGTCGCGTTCGCTGATGCCGAAGTACTTGGCCACCATCCAGAAGCCCCCGTCGTTCACGTGGGACGCGAAGATCGAGCCTGCCGAGATCGCCATGATGACCAGGGCCACGAACGCCTGGGAGTGGTGGCCCTCCGCGAGGAGGGGGGCGACGATGCCGGCCGTCGTCACGATCGCGACCGTCGCCGAGCCCTGGGCGACCCGCAGGACGACCGAGATCAGGTACGACAGGACGATCACCGGGAGCCCGACGTCGTTGAACGTGTCCGACAGGGCCTGCGCGACCCCGCTCGCCTTGAGGACCGCGCCGAAGACCCCGCCCGCGCCGACGACGAGCAGGATGTTGCCGACCGGCTTCAGCGAGGCGGTGGAGACCGTCTCCAGGGACTTGCGGGACCAGCCGCGCCGGATGCCGAGCAGGTAGTAGGCCAGCAGCAGGGCGATCGTCAGGGCGACGAAGGGGTGGCCGAAGAACTCGATCACCGAGCGGCCGGTGGAGGGGTCGAGGGCGATCGAGGAGAAGGTGGCGGCGAGGATCAGGATGAGCGGGGTCCCGATGATGCCGAGGACCGTGCCGAGCGGCACCGGCGTCTCGCGCGGCTCCACGCCCGACGCGCGCTGCTCCTCGACGACGGCCTGCTTGGCCTCCGCGGCCGCCTCGACCATGTCCTGCGGTACGGCGACGAAGATCCGGTTGCCGACCCACGCGGAGAACGCCCAGGCGGCCAGCACGGCCGGGATCCCGCAGATGACGCCCATGAGGATGACCCAGCCGAGGTCGACGTGCAGCAGCCCGGCCGCGGCGACCGGCCCGGGGTGCGGCGGCAGGAAGGCGTGGGTCATCGACAGGCCCGCGAGCAGCGGCAGGCAGTACAGCAGGATCGACTTGCCGCCCCGCTTGGCGGCCGCGTAGACGATCGGCGCCAGCACGAAGATGCCGACGTCGAAGAAGACCGGGATACCGAAGATCAGACCGGTCAGGCCCATGGCCAGCGGCGCACGCTTCTCGCCGAACAGGCCCAGCAGCCGGGACGCCAACACCTCGGCCCCGCCGCTGACTTCGAGGATCGCGCCGAGCATCGTGCCGAGGCCGATGATGATCGCGACATGGCCGAGGATGCCGCCCATGCCTGACTCGATGGTGGAGACGGCGTCGGAGCGCTGGACCGTGCCGAAGAGCTCGGTGACGGACAGGCCCGCGAGCAGGCCGACGGCTATGGACACGGCGAGCAGCGCGACGAACGGCTGGAGCCGGACCTTGATGATCAGGAAGAGCAGCAGGGCGATGCCGATGGCGGCGACGGTCAGCAGACCGGCGGTGCCGTCGATGAGGAGGAGCAGGCCACCGGTGTGGGGTGGGGCCGCGGGGGCGGTGGCGGCGAGCGGTAGGGACATGGGTGGGGGTCCTCTGGCTAAGGGGTGCATCGAGCTTTCGGGCAGGGGGGAGCGCGGTGTGGCACCTCGGGAGGTGCCACACCGTGTACGGCGTGCGGGAGTTGAGGGAGCGTCAGCCCAAGCCTCGGCCTCAGCCGAGGACGGCGAGCGCGTCGATCTCGATGAGGAGCCCGGCGGGCAGGCCGACGTAGACCGTCGTACGGGCGGCCGGGGGCGCGGTGAGCCCCTGCTCCTCGAAGTAGGTGTTGTAGATCGAGTTCATCTCGGCGAAGTGATCGACGTCCGTCAGATAGACGCGGATCATCATCACGTCGTCCCAGCTCGCGCCGCCCTCCTCCAGGATCGCCTTGACGTTGGCGAGGGTCTGGAGGGTCTGCTCGCGCAGGGTGGGGCCGGCGGGCGTCGGGGGTTGCCCCTCCACCGCCGGCAGGAAGCCGACCTGCCCGGCGACCTGGAGGATGTTGCCCTTCCGCACCCCGTGGGAGAACTTCGCGGGCGGGGTGGTGTGGGTCGAGGGGGTGAGCGCGATCTTGTCCGTCATACGAGGTCCTTGGGGTCCTTTGCTGGGGTTCTGCCGGAGTACTCGCCGCTGACGGCATCGGCCGTACGGCGGACCTGCGGGAGCAGGGCGAGGAGTTCGTCGGCGGTGACGACGACGTTCGGCGCGGAGACCGACATCGCGGCGACGACCTTGCCGTCGGCGCCGCGGATGGGGGCCGCGACGCAGTTGATGGACTCCTCGTGGCCACCGAGGTCGGTGGCCCAGCCCTGTTCGCGCACCTTCTCCAACTCGCGCAGGAAAGCGGCTGCGTTGGGTGTCGAACGGGCCGTGTACAGGGGGTAGTCGAGCTTCTCGGCGATCACGCGCCGCTCGGCCTCGGACAGGTCGGCGAGAAGCAGCTTGGCGACGGCGGCGACGGTGATGGCCACCGGTTTCCCGATCCGCGAGTACATCCGCACCGGGTACCGGCTCTCGACCTTGTCGATGTAGAGCACCTCGTCCTCCTCGTACACGGCGAGGTGGACGGTGTGCCCGCACTGCTCGTTCAGGCGTACGAGGTGGGGGTGGGCGATCTCGCGGATGTCGAGGTTCTCCATCGCCTCCTGGGCGAGGGCGATGAGCCGGGCGCCGAGCCGGTAGCGCTGGTCGGACTGGCGGTAGACCATGCCGTGCTCGTGCAGGGTGCGCAGCAGCCGCAGCGCGGTGGACTTGTGCACACCGAGGCGGTCGGCGACCTGCCCGAGATCGGCGGGCCCCTCGGCGAGCAGCGGCAGAATGCTCAGCGCACGGTCGACGGTCTGGCTCATGGGGTGCGTACCTCCTCCGGGGCCTGCACGGCTTGCGTCCAGCCGGGGCCGAGACGAAGTGTCTCCCAGGTCCCCTCATCCAGAGCGACCAGCCGGTCGGCGTGTGCACGGACGGGGGGTACGGCGAGGTCACCGGGGGTGGTGAGAGCGGCGGCGGCCCAGAGATGTCCGGTGCGGAGACGGCTCTTCATGGGCAGGTCGCGGAGAGAGGCCGAGAGAAATCCAGCGGCGAAGGCATCCCCGGCCCCGGTGCTGGCAACCACGTCCACATGCAAACCAGGGGCATGCGTGACTTCCTCAAGGGGCGCGGGGAACTGCGCGACCAGCCCACGACGGCCGTCACCCGACACGAACGCTGTAGCCCCCCTGCTGCCTTGCTTCACCACCAACACCGAAGGCTCCGGCAACGCCTCCCGAATCACCGACGCACCCCCGCTGATCCCCCACGCCTCCTCCGCCTCGTCCTCCCCCACGAACACGATGTCGGCCCCCCGAGCCAGCTCCAGCAGAACCCGCGCCCCCTCCACGTCCCCCCACAACTCAGCCCGGTGATTCACGTCGAAGGACACCAGCGGCCGCCCCTCAGAAGGAGCCGTCAGCTCCCTGACCAACTCCAGGCACCCCTCGGAGAGCGCCGCCGTGATACCGGACAGGTGCACCACCCTCGTGGCTCGCACCACCGAAAGATCCACATTCCCCACGGACATCGCCGAAGCCGCGGACCCGGCCCGGTAATACGCGACCTCATGCCCGTCGGACCCCCGATCCCCCGCCGTACGGAAATACACCCCCGTAGGCCGCAAGGGATCCCGTCCGACCGCCGAGACATCGACGCCGTACCCCCCGATCGCCTCGACCAGGTGATCCCCGAACCCGTCCACGCCGACCCGGCTGACCCACCGCACCGCATGCCCGCCGGCGGCCAGCACGCACGCGACGTTGGACTCCGCCCCACCGATCCCCCGGTCGAAGGACGGCACGTCGGCGAGCCGCCCCGCCCGGCCGGGAAGGAACGTGACCATGGACTCGCCGAGCGCGACGACATCCACGGCGTCGGAGGCATTCACGATGGACCGAACTCCTTCATTGACCCGGCGTCGGCCTGGATGTTAGACAGCACTCAGCGATATACGCAATGAACGTTGCACACACTGCAACGCATCCCACCCCACCAGGGAGGCCTCGTGTCCGGCACCGAAGCGCTCGCCCGTCTCACCGAAGACCGCGTCGACCACCGCTTCAAGGGCCTCCCCCCGGACGCCGAGGGCCTGACCGTCGCCGAGCTGACCGCCCAGCGCCGCAACCTCTTCACCGGCGGCTTCACCACCCCCGTCCTCGCCCTCTCCACCGAGCGCCTCCAGCACAACCTCACCCTCATGGAGTCGTACGCGGCCCGCCACGGCCTCGCCTTCGCCCCGCACGGCAAGACGACGATGGCCCCGCAGCTCTTCCGGCGGCAGATCGAGCACGGCGCGTGGGGCATCACCCTCGCCGTCCCCCACCAGGTCCGGGTCGCGCGCGCGTACGGCGTCCAGCGGATCTTCCTCGCGAACGAACTCGTGGACGCGTCGGCGCTGCGGTGGATCGCCGCCGAGCTGGCCCGCGACGAGAACTTCCGCTTCCTCTGCTACGTCGACTCCGTGCGCGGAGTCGAGCTGATGGACGCGGCCCTGCACGGCACCTCCCGCCCCGTGGACGTCGTCGTCGAGCTCGGCGCCGGCGAGGGCGCCCGTACCGGCGTCCGTACGGAGGCGGAGTGCGCGGCGATCGCCGACGCGGTGGCCCGCACGGAGACCCTGCGCCTCGCCGGGGTCGCCGGCTACGAGGGCGAGGTGCCGCGGGCCGACCCGGAGCGGGTGCGGGCATGGCTGCGCCGACTCGTCGCGCTGGCGGTCGACTTCGACAAGGACAAGCGATTCCAGGGGGAGATCGTCATCAGCGCCGGCGGCAGCGCCTGGTTCGACGCAGTCGCCGACGTCTTCGCCGAGATCCCCGAACTCTCCGCCCCCGTACTGAAGTTGCTGCGCTCGGGCGCGTACGTCTCGCACGACGACGGGCACTACCGCAAGGTGACCCCCTTCAACCGGGTGCCCGAGGAAGGGGCGTTGGAGCCCGCGTTCCGGCTGTGGACACAGATCGTCTCGCGGCCGTCGGACGCGCAGGCCTTCGCGAACGCCGGCAAGCGGGACGCGGCCTACGACCTCGACCTGCCGTTCGCGCAGGTGGTCCGCCGGGACGGCGCCGAGCGCCCGGCCACCGGCATCGAGGTGACCGCCCTGTCCGACCAGCACGCCTGGCTGCGCACCGCTCCCGGGACGGACCTGGAGGTAGGAGACTGGCTCGGCCTTGGCCTGTCCCACCCCTGCACGTCCTTCGACAAGTGGCAGCTGATCCCGGTGGCCGAGGCCGACGGCACGGTCACCGAGTACATCCGCACGTTCTTCTGATCCCCGCGACCCGAGGAGTACGGCCATGGAAGAGCTCGTCATCCGGGACGCGGACGTCGTCGACGGCAGCGGCGCCCCCTCCTACCGCGCCGATGTCGTCGTGGACGGCGGCCGGATCGTGTCCATCGTCAAAGAGGCGGCCGACGCGGGCTGCCAACGCCCGAAGGCCCGGCGGGAGTTGGACGCGGAGGGCCTGGTCCTCTCGCCCGGCTTCATCGACATGCACGCGCACAGCGACCTGGCCCTCCTGCGCGACCCCGACCACAGCGCCAAGGCCGCGCAGGGCGTCACGCTCGAAGTCCTGGGCCAGGACGGGCTGTCGTACGCCCCGGTCGACGACCGCACCCTGGAGGAGGTCCGCCGGGCCATCACCGGGTGGAACGGCTACGGCGACGACATCGACTTCGACTGGCGGTCGGTGGGCGAGTACCTGGACCGGCTGGACCGCGGGATCGCCGTCAACGCGGCCTATCTGATCCCGCAGGGCACGGTCCGCGCGCTCGTCGTCGGCTGGGACGACCGTGAGGCGACACCCGAAGAGCTGGACCGGATGCGGCAGTTGGTCGCGGAGGGCATGGCGCAGGGCGCGGTCGGGATGTCGTCCGGGCTGACCTACACGCCCGGCATGTACGCCAAGGACGCCGAACTGACCGAGCTGTGCCGGGTGGTGGCGGAGTACGGCGGCTACTACTGCCCGCACCACCGCTCGTACGGGGCGGGCGCGCTGGAGGCGTACGAGGAGATGGTGGCCCTGACCCGGGAGGCGGGCTGCTCCCTCCATCTGGCCCACGCCACCATGAACTTCGGCGTGAACAAGGGCCGGGCACCGGAGCTGCTGACCCTCCTGGACGAGGCGCTGGAGTCGGGCGCGGACATCAGCCTGGACACGTATCCCTACACCCCGGGCTGCACAACGCTCGTGGCGATGCTGCCCAGTTGGGCCAGCGAGGGCGGACCCGAGGAGATCCTCAAGCGGCTCGCGGACGACGGGACCTCCGAGCGCATCCGCCACCACCTCGAAGTCATCGGCTCGGACGGCTGCCATGGGGTGCCGATGGAGTGGGACACGATCGAGATCTCGGGGGTCACGGATCCCGCGCTGTCGGAGTACGTGGGCCGCCGTCTGGACAGCTGGGCGACCGCCCGGCATCTGCTGCTCGCCGACCGGCTGGCCCCGTCGATCCTCCAGCACGTCGGCCACGAGGAGAACGTCCGCACGATCATGCGGCACCGCGTCCACACCGGCGGTTCCGACGGCATCCTGCGGGGCGCGAAACCGCACCCGCGCGCGTACGGCACCTTCCCGCACTATCTCGGCCACTACGTACGGGAGTTGGGCGTGCTGTCCCTGGAGGAGTGCGTCGCCCATCTCACCTCGCGCCCGGCGGCGCGGCTGCGGCTGCCCGACCGGGGTCTGGTCCGCGAGGGGTACCGGGCGGACCTGGTGCTCTTCGACCCGGCGACGGTGGCGGCGGGTTCGACCTTCGAGGAACCGCGCAGGCTGCCGTACGGCATCCCGCACGTCCTGGTCGACGGGCGGTTCGTGATCGAGGACGGCCGGCGCACGGACGTGCTGGCGGGGCGGGCGGTCCGTCGCAGTCCCATGTGACGGAACGCCGCCTTCACAGCCGTACGAGAGTTACGGCTTGGGCAGGGTGCACCCGCTGGCGTTCAGGTTGAGCTGGTTCCCGGTGGTGAAGCACGCCGGGATGATGTAGGTCTCCTCGGCGTAGTTGATGCCCTGGCGGACGGTGACGGTGCCGTTGGCGTCGACCTCGCAGGGGTTGTTCACCGTGCAGGACTCGCCGTCCTCGTTGCCGGTGTTGTTGACGGCGACGACCTTGCCGGTGGACTGGTCGATGACGGGTGAGCCCGAGGTGCCGCCGATGGTGTTGCAGGCGGAGGTGTAGCGGACCGAGTCCTTCCAGGTCCAGTCGCCCTCCTTGAGGCGGTAGACGAACCCGTCGATGTTGCAGTTGTAGAGCGTCTTCCAGTAGCCGGAGGCCACGGTGATCGCGGTCCCGGCGGTCGGGTGCGTGTCCTGGAGGGTGAGCGCCGAGATGCCGTACGAGTTCTTGATCGTCGCGTACGTGCTCGTGAGCTGGTAGATCGAGACGTCCGTGTCGGTCATCGTCGCGTAGGCGAGCTTGCTGGCGCGCAGGGTGGCGACCCGGGTGCCGGAGGAGTTGAGCAGGCCGAAGGTGCGGGTGGAGCTCTGGTTGGTGACCACCTCGCCCGGGTCCAGGAACCCGGAGGTCAGGCAGTGGCCGTTGGACATCACCAGGGCCGGGTCGGTGTCCAGGGAGTTGGGGAGGCGGACGACCGATCCGGAACAGTTGCTGAGCGAGACGGTCCCGGCCAGGGAGACCGCGCTGAGCGACGGCGAGGTGACCTGGTTGACGGCCGAAGTGGCCGAGGTGACCACGTCGTGCACCACGCCGGTGAGCGTCTCCGTGTCCACGCTCTTGCCCACGCCCGTGGCGGTGGGCTCGGCCGCGACCGCGGGTGCCGCGCCGGCCCCGGCCAGCACCAGGGCGCCGATCACGGCGACGAGAGGCTTCTTCATGTGGGGGTCCCCTCTTACATGACGAGGGTGACCGGAAAATCTCCGGCCACCCGCTAATTTGTCATGCACATTCTGAACTGGGGGGCGGGTGAGGGCAAGGAGTTGTTTCCGGCCCGGACGACCGGCGGCCAACCTATCGACAGGAACGGTGACTTGAGCGGGTGATGACGTGACCATCCCGCGAAGATGTCTACTTGGGCTTCTTGGTCGCGCCCTGTCCGCGGCTCTGTCCGTTGCGGGAGTTGCCGGGCGCCGAGGTGGCGGGCGCGGCGGCGGTCGCGGAGGCCGAGGCCCCGGTGGGCGTCGAGGACGCCTCGCCCCCGGCGGCGGGACGGCTCGTCGAGGCGGCCGGGGACGGGAGCGTCGTAACGGCATCGGAAGGCGCCGCGCCGACGGACCCGCCGGCCGACGCACTCGCGGACGTTGATGGCGCGGGCTCCTCGGACGCCGTCCGCACACCGCCCGTACCGCCCCGCGTCCGGTCGCCGTCCGAGGAGGAGCCGGAGAGGGACAGGCGGCCCGCGATCAGGGCGGCCGCCGACACGGCCCCGACCGCGCCGACGGCCACGACCGTCCGGCGCGAGAGGGATCCGCGGGTACGGCGACGCGAGCGCCTGTGGGTACGGGGTTCCGGGCGCCCGGCACCCTCGTCGCCCACCGCGGGCAGCTCCCGGGTCTCGTCGTACGCGTTCTGCCAGCCGTGCGCGGCCGCCGGGTCCTCGTACTCCTCGTAGGCCGGAGCGGGTCCGCCCTGCGGTCGGTACACGTTCGCCACGTCTGGTCCGTTCTCGTGTTCGGGCGGCGTCGACATGGCCGCGCATTTCAGAGACGGGTGGGACGACAGCGACAGTTACCGGCGATAACAGCCCAACCCCGCCCATCTCATGTGGCGGAAAGCACGAGCCGCATCGCGTTACCGGGTCGTAAGCTCCCAGACATGCAGCTGATCCAGTCGACCAAGCTCGCCAACGTCTGTTACGAGATCCGGGGCCCGGTTCTCGAGGAGGCGATGCGGCTGGAAGCGGCAGGGCACCGCATCCTCAAGCTGAACACCGGGAATCCGGCCGCCTTCGGGTTCGAGGCGCCCCCGGAGATCCTGGAGGACGTCCTGCGCAACGTCTCCGGGGCGCATGGCTACGGCGACGCGAAGGGCCTGCTCGCCGCGCGGCGCGCGGTCGTGATGCACAACCAGACCATCGGCGTCGAGACCGACGTCGAGCACGTCTTCATCGGCAACGGCGTCTCCGAGCTGATCGTGATGGCGATGCAGGGTCTGCTGGACGACGGCGACGAGGTCCTCGTACCGTCGCCCGACTACCCGCTGTGGACCGCCGCCGTCTCCCTGTCCGGCGGCACGGCCGTCCACTACCGCTGCGACGAGCAGTCCGACTGGATGCCGGACCTCGCGGACGTGGAGCGCAAGGTCACCGACCGCACCAAGGCGCTCGTCATCATCAACCCCAACAACCCCACGGGCGCGGTGTACGACGACGCGATGGTCCGCGGGCTGACCGACATCGCCCGCCGCCACAACCTGCTGGTCTGCTCCGACGAGATCTACGACAAGATCCTCTACGACGACGCCAAGCACACCCCGACCGCGGCGCTCGCCCCAGACCTGCTCACCCTCACCTTCAACGGCATGTCCAAGGCGTACCGGGTGGCCGGCTACCGCGTGGGCTGGATGTCGATCTCGGGCCCGCGCGCGCACGCCGACTCCTACATCGAGGGCCTGACCGTCCTGGCGAACATGCGGCTGTGCGCGAACATGCCGGGGCAGCACGGCGTGGTCGCCGCGCTGAGCGGCCGGCAGTCGATCAACGACCTCGTGCTGCCGGGCGGGCGGCTGCGGGAGCAGCGGGACGTGGCGTACGACCTGCTGACCCAGATCCCGGGTGTGACCTGCGTGAAGCCGAAGGGGGCGCTGTATCTCTTCCCGCGCCTGGACCCCAAGGTCTTCAAGATCAAGGACGACCGGCGGATGGTCCTGGACCTGCTGCGACAGGAGAAGATCATGGTCGTGCAGGGCACCGGGTTCAACTGGCCCGAGCCGGACCACTTCCGGGTGGTGACGCTGCCGACGGTCGGGGACCTCAGGGACGCGGTGGGGCGGATGGCGAACTTCCTCGACGGCTACAGCCAACTTTAGACAGAATCTAAGCTAGGATGGTTTCCTGACACAGCCAGGAGGCCATCCCATGTACGAGCCGATCCGCACCAAGTCGGTCCACAGCACGATGGCCGGCGCGTCCTCGGACTTCCCGCACCGCTCCCGCGAGGAGGAGCTGGACATCCAGCTCGCGGGCCACCTCGCCGCGCTGCTCGCCGTCACGGACGAGTTGCGTACGGCGGTGCCGTCCGAGGACCTGGACACGGCGGCCGAGCGGCTCGCCGAGCAGGTGACCAGGCTGCGGGGCGGACGCCCGCCGGTCCGTGCCGCCGGCTCCGGCCGGGGGACCGATCCGGCCGCCCTGCACGAGAAGGCCCACACCCTCGCGGGCCGCGCGCTCGTCGTGGCGGCGTCCCGGGCGGACACGGCGGCGGCGATCCTCACGGCGGAACGCATGGACGCGCACGCCGCCGCGCTCGCCGGACCGAGGGAACTGGTCGACGCCGGCTGACCTCACGGGGTCTCTTCGATCGGCCCCGGTCCGCGTGCACCCACAGCGCCGCGCGGACCGGGCGCCCCACACTGCGTTGGCTTGAACCGGGGCTACTGGTGAACGCCGGTTCGCCTGTCTGCCGGTATGCGATCGCGGGTGGCGGTCCGACGGGCGTCGCCGAGATCCGCCGCCATGGCGCATCGACCGCGCGGCGTCGCCGACCGGCCCGGACGGTATCCGCCGCAGCGCCGCCCGCCCCGTGCCCGCGTCAGCCCAGTAGCACCGTCAGGATCACGAACAGCGCCAGTATCCCCAGGACCAGCACCCACACCGGCCAGGTCCCGCGGCCGCGGGGGTCGTCGGGGCCGCCGCCTCGGGGGCGGTCTTCCCGGAGGTCGGGGTCGGGCGGGCGGTCGCGGGAGTAGAAGTCACCGTCGGCCATCACGGATCACTCCTTCGGTCGGCCGTCCGGGTACCCCCGCCCGGAGCGGCGCACTCCCGTTGCATACCGGGAAGGGCCGGTCACCCCGTGTTCACCCGGCCCGCCCAGGAATGTTGGGTTCCGCGAGCAGGCTCCCCCCTGTGAGACGCATCGCAGGCATCGTCCTCGCGGTCCTGCTGATCGGTGGCGTGGTGGCCGCCGTCGTCGCAGGTCGCGGCAGTGAGGACAAGGGCACGGCAACGAAGACCGTGCGTGGAGTGATCGGATCGGAGAAGGCGGAGTTCTTCGAGGATCCGGACGTGGTGAAGGCCCTGGCCGCCAAGGGCTACACCGTGAAGGCCGAGACCTCCGGGTCCTGGGCCATGGAGGGGCTGGACCTGAAGGGGTACGACTTCGCGCTCCCCTCCAGCCAGGCCCCGGCCGCCGAACTCGCCGCGAAGTACAAGGTCCGCGGAACCCTCCCGCGCCCCTTCTACTCGCCCCTCGTCGTCGTGGCGCACAAGAGCGCTGCCGAGGTCCTGGCGAACAACGGCCTGGCCACCCTGGACGCCGAGCACCGCGGCACCCTCAAGATGGCCGCCTACCTGGACGCGGCCCGCGAGGACCGCACCTGGCAGCAGCTCAAGGGGGCGGAGAAGTACGGGGAGTTGACGGGCACCCTCTACCTGTCCAGCACCGACCCCGAGACCTCCAACTCCGGCGCCCTCTACCTCGCCGCCGCCTCCTATGTGGCGAACGGCGGCAAGGTCGTCGCGAGCGACAGCGAGGTCGGGCGGACAACTCCCCTGCTGCGCAAGCTCGTCGGCGTGCAGGGCGCCCAGCAGTCCAGCACGGACGCGGCGTTCCGGGACTTCGTCAGCGGCGCAGGCAACCCGCTCGTCCTCGTCTACGAGTCGCAGGTCGCCGCCCTCCTCGCGGACGGACAGCGCCCCGACGACCTGGTCGTCCTCTACCCGGACACCACCGTCAACAGCGACCACACCGTCGTACCACTCACCGAGAACGGCACGGCCCTCGCCGAACTCCTCTCCACCGACCCGCGGTTGCGGCGGCTGGAGGTGCGGCACGGGTTCCGGCCGCAGGGCGAGGCCACCGAGTTCGCGTCGGCGGACACCTATCTCAAGCAACAGCTCACCGGCGTCCGCCAGGCGCCCGTGCCCACCTCGAAGGTGCTGCACGAACTGGCGCGACGGGCGCGCGGATAACGGGGGACCCGAGTCATGACAGCCATGAACGACGACACCTTCCTGCTCACCCCGCCCGAACCGGTGGCCGCCGTGCCCCGGGAGAAGGCCGGCGGACTCGTCCCCGTCGACGACACCGTCCGCACCGACATGGCCGCGAAGGCCTCCGCCTACGTCGAGGGACTCGCGGCGCTCGACGCCCGCTCCCCCGAGTTCGCGGGCAAGGTCGGCGAGATCACCGCGCTCGGCGCCGGCGATATGCGCACCGCCGCCGCCCAGTCCAACCGCATGCTGGAGCGCACGATCCGCAGCCTGCCCGACAAGGGCGGGGACGCCCAGTCGCAGGTCGCGGGCTCGCTCGTCGAACTCCGGCGGGTGGTCGAGGACCTGGACCCGCGCGACCTCCCGGCCTCCAAGGGCCGCAAGCTCCTCTCCAAGCTGCCCGGCGGCAACAGACTGCGCGACCACGTCGCCAAGTACGCCTCCGCACAGGGGACGTTGAACCGGATCGTGGGCTCGCTCCGGGGCGGCCAGGACGAACTCCGGCGCGACAACGCCGCGTTGCAGACCGAGCGGGTCCGCCTGTGGGAGAGCATGGGCAAGCTCCAGGAGTACGTCGTGCTGACCGAGGCCCTGGACACGGCCGTCGAGCAGCACATCGCCGGCGTCCCGGACCCCGAGGCCGCCGACTCGCTCCGCGCCGACGTGCTCTTCCCGGTCCGCCAGAAGCACCAGGACCTGCTCACCCAACTCGCCGTCTGCGCCCAGGGATACCTGGCCATGGACGTCGTACGCCGCAACAACGACGAGCTGATCAAGGGCGTCGACCGGGCGGCCACGACGACCGTCTCGGCGCTCAGGATCTCGGTGATGCTGGCGTCCGCGCTCGACCACCAGAAGAAGGTGATCGAGCAGGTCAACGCATTGCGCGGGACGACCGAGGACCTGATCCGGGGCAACGCCGAGATGCTGGCGACGCAAAGCGGGGAGATCCAGCGCATCGCCGCCGACCCGGCGGTGGGCGCCGAGACCCTCCGCAGCGCCTTCCAGCAGATCTACCGCACGCTCGACGCGATCGACACGTACAAGGTCCAGGCGACCGAGGCGATGGCGACGACCGTGGAGTCCCTGACCTCCGAACTCCAGCACGCCTCCGCCTACTTGGAGCGCAGCCGGTCGCGGGGCGCGCTGGAAGGGGGCCTGGGATGAGACGAGTTCTCCCGGTGCTGTTCGCGGTCGCCCTCCTGGCAGGGTGCAGTTCCTCGTCGGACGAGGACCCGAACGCCCCACAGCCCGGCACCCTCCGCGTCCTCGCGTCCAGCGAACTGAGCGACATGAGCCCGGTGTTGGAGCGGGTCGAGAAGACCACCGGCATCAAGGTCCGGCCCACCTACATGGGCACCCTGGACGCCGTGGACCTGCTCGCGAAGGGCCGGACGGACGGCCGTTACGACGCCCTGTGGCTGTCCTCGAACGACTACCTCCGCCTGAACCCGGCCGCGGCGAAGAAGGTGGTCTCCGAGAGGCCGGTGATGTCGAGCCCGGTGGCGATCGGGGTGCGGTCCACGACGCTGAAGTCACTCGGCTGGAAGCCCGCGGACGTCACCTGGTCCCAGGTCGAACAGGCCGTCCAGGACGGCAAGTTGACGTACGGCATGACCGACCCGGCCCGCTCCAACTCCGGCTTCTCCACGCTGGTCTCGGTCGCCTCCGCCCTCTCCGGCGCCCAGTCCGCGCTGACCGACGCGGACGTCGAGAAGGCCACGCCCCGGCTGAAGGAGTTCTTCAAGGGCCAGAAGCTGACGTCGGGTTCCTCCGGCTGGCTGGCCACGGCGTACGACCGCCGCGGTGACGTCGACGCTCTCCTGAACTACGAGTCCGTCCTCAAGGGCATCCCGGGCCTGACCGTGATCCGCCCGCGCGACGGAGTGATCACCGCCGACTACCCCGTCAGCTCGCTCACTTCGACGACCGCGCGCACCCGCGAGGACGTCCGCCGACTGACGGAGGCCCTGCGCACCCCGGCGATCCAGCAGCTGATCACCGACCGCACCCACCGCCGCCCGGTCGTCCCCTCGGTCCCCCCGGCGGCCGGCCTCGACACGACCCGCCGCCGCGAACTCCCCTTCCCGGGAACGCGATCCGTCGCCGACGGCCTGCTCGACTCGTACGAGAACGAACTGCGCCGCCCCTCGCGCACGGTCTACGTCCTGGACACCTCGGGCTCGATGGAGGGCGACCGGCTGTCCCGCCTGAAGCAGTCCCTCACCGACCTCACCGGCGACTTCCGCGACCGCGAGGAGGTCACGCTGATGCCGTTCGGCTCCGAGGTCAAGGACGTCCGCACCCACGTGGTCGACCCGGCGGACCCGAAGGCGGGCCTGGCCGCGATCCGCAAGGACACGGCCGATCTCTCCGCCGACGGCGACACCGCGATCTACACGTCGCTGGAGAAGGCGTACGACCATCTGGGCACCGACCGCGACACGTTCACGTCGATCGTGCTGATGACGGACGGCGAGAACACGGCGGGCGCGAAGGCGAAGGACTTCGACGCCTTCTACGCCGCCCTCGACGGGGACCGCCGCCGGATCCCGGTGTTCCCCATCCTCTTCGGCGACTCCGACCGCACGGAGCTGTCCCACATCGCCGACCTGACCGGCGGCCGCCTCTTCGACGCCCAACAGGGCTCGCTGGACGGCGCCTTCGAGGAGATCCGTGGCTATCAGTAGATACCTGGAGTCCCGCAAGAACATCACGGGCAGCGTCTGCGGCCTGATCGGCCTGGCCCTGACCTTCACGGGAGTGGCGGGCCCGTACTGGCCGGCGGTGGTGGCGGGCCTGTACGGAGCGGGAGCCCTGCTGGCACCACCGGAGAGGCCGGCGGTACCGGATTTCGCCGATCCGTCGGCCCAGTTGGACGAAGTCCGCGAGGACTTCGAGAAGCTGCACGCCTATCTGACGGACGTCGAGTTGTCGGTCACGGCGGCGGCCCGCCTCCGCGAACTCACCGAGCTGCTCACGGCGTTGCTGGACAGGGGCTGGAGCACGGAGCTGCTCGCACAGGACCCCGAGGGCGTGCACTCCCTGTCCCGTATCGTCCGGCGCGACCTGCCCGAGGCGGTCGACAGCTTCGTACGGACAAGGTGGTGGACGAGGATGACCCCGGGCGGCGAATCCCCCGAACTCCACCTGGAACAGCAGTTGGGCCTGATGAGGACGGACGCAGAGCACTTGGCAACTGGCCTGAGGGAGACGGAGGCCAGGAGACAGGAAACCCACACCCGCTACTTGGAAGAACGCGAACAGCAACACCCTTAGGGGCGCGGGGAACTGCGCGACCAGCCCCCACCGAAGCCGCAGACGAAGGGCCTGCCACCCCTCCTCGTCGGGGCGGACGGGAAAAGATGACAGGCCCACAACCCGGCACGCCGTTGTACCGAGCCTCGCCCTACTCAGCGGAACGTCAGCCCAGCCGCTGCACCAGCGCCCGGTACTCGTCCCACAGCTCCTTCGGCGTGTGATCACCGAACGTGTTCAGATGCTCCGGCACAAGAGACGCCTCCTCCCGCCAGACCTCCTTGTCGACCGTGAGCAGGAACTCCAGGTCGGCCGAGGACAGTTCGAGCCCCTTCGTGTCCAGCGCCGAAGGCGTCGGCAGCACACCGATCGGCGTCGACACCCCCTCCGCCTTGCCCTCCAGCCGCTCCACGATCCACTTCAGAACGCGGCTGTTCTCCCCGAACCCGGGCCAGACGAACTTGCCCGCCTCGTTCTTGCGGAACCAGTTGACGTAGTAGATCTTCGGCAGCTTGGCCGGGTCCTTGCCCTTGGCGACGTCCACCCAGTGCCCCATGTAGTCGCCCATGTTGTAGCCGCAGAACGGCAGCATGGCGAAGGGGTCGCGGCGCAGCTCCCCGACCTTGCCCTCGGCGGCCGCGGTCTTCTCGCTGGCGACATTCGCGCCCAGGAAGACACCGTGGTTCCAGTCGAAGGACTCCGTCACCAGCGGCACCGCCGACGCGCGCCGCCCGCCGAACAGGATCGCCGAGATCGGCACCCCGCGCGGGTCCTCCCACTCGGGCGCGATGATCGGGCACTGCGAGGCCGGCACGGTGAAGCGGGCGTTGGGGTGGGCGGCCGGAGCGTCGGACGACGGCGTCCAGTCGTTGCCCTTCCAGTCGGTGAGGTGCGCCGGAGTCTCCTCCGTCATCCCCTCCCACCAGATGTCGTTGTCGTCCGTGAGCGCCACATTGGTGAAGACGGAGTTGCCCCACAGCGTCTTCATCGCGTTCGCGTTGGTGTGCTCACCGGTGCCGGGCGCGACGCCGAAGAAGCCGGCCTCGGGGTTGATGGCGTACAGCCGGCCGTCCTCCCCGAACCGCATCCAGGCGATGTCGTCACCGATCGTCTCGACGGTCCAGCCCGAGATCGTGGGCTCCAGCATGGCGAGGTTGGTCTTGCCGCAGGCGGACGGGAAGGCCGCGGCGACGTACTTCGACTCGCCCTGCGGGGGCGTGAGTTTGAGGATCAGCATGTGCTCGGCGAGCCAGCCCTCGTCACGGGCCATCACCGACGCGATGCGCAGGGCGTAGCACTTCTTGCCGAGCAGGGCGTTGCCGCCGTAGCCGGAGCCGTAGGACCAGATCTCGCGGGCTTCGGGGAAGTGCGAGATGTACTTGGTGGAGTTGCACGGCCAGGGGACGTCCTGCTCACCGTCCTCCAAAGGCGCTCCGAGCGTGTGGACGGCCTTGACGAAGAAGCCGTCCGAGCCCAGCTCGTCGAGGACCGGCTGTCCCATGCGGGTCATCGTCCGCATGGAGACCGCGACATAGGCGGAGTCGGTGATCTCGACGCCGATCGCGGAGAGGTCCGAGCCGAGCGGGCCCATGCAGAACGGGACGACGTACATCGTCCGCCCCTTCATCGACCCACGGAAGATGCCCTTCTCCCCCGCGAAGATCTCTCGCATCTCCCCGGGAGCCTTCCAGTGGTTCGTCGGCCCCGCGTCCTCCTCCTTCTCCGAGCAGATGAAGGTGCGGTCCTCGACGCGCGCGACGTCGGTCGGGTCGGAGGCCGCGTAGTAGGAGTTGGGGCGTTTGATCGGGTCGAGCTTCTTGAAGGTGCCCTTCGCGACGAGCTCCTCGCACAGGCGCTCGTACTCCGCTTCGGATCCGTCACACCAGACCACGTTGTCCGGCTGGGTCAGTTCGGCGATCTCGTTCACCCACGAGATCAGTTCCTTGTGCTGGGTGGGGATGACGGGGGGAGCCGCGATGTCGCGCGCCACGATTGCTCCTAGATGAGGGATTTTTTGTTTGGAGGCCCCGTGGGGGCTGCGACCCGGATGCCTGTCGCGCCGTTTCGGTGGTGACCTTGGCGCTCATCCGGTGCCGACCGCACTCATTTGATCATCCGACCGTAGCGCCCATCTGTCCAGAGGGCATCACAGGTGAGCGGAGTGAGGATCGCCACGCTTTCTTTGTGCACAGCGCGTTTATTTGCGTACACGTAGCGTTGGGACAACGGTCCCTTTACCGATCAACTCCCGTGAGATGATGGCCACTCTTGGGCGTTCTCCCCGACGGACTGATCCGCAACTTACGGTTCCGTAGGTACGATGCCGGGCATGACGCCGCCCGCCCCCGACGCCGCTTCGCTGCCGCACCAGATCAAGCAGACCGCCCAGCATTTGGCCGAACCCATCAAGCCCAAGCTGCGCGGCTGGCTCCACCTCGGCATGTTCCCCGCCGTACTCGTCTCAGGGCTGGTGCTCACCGCCCTCGCCGACTCCACCAGAGGCCGGATCGCCTGCGGGATCTTCGCCCTGACGGCCTGTCTGCTCTTCGGCGTCAGCGCGCTGTACCACCGGGGCAACTGGACCCCGCGCATGGACGGCGTCCTGCGACGGCTGGATCACGCCAATATCTTCCTGATCATCGCCGGCACCTACACCCCGCTGACCATGCTGCTGCTGCCGGGAGCCAAGGGGCAGTGGCTGCTGTGGGGCATCTGGGGGGCCGCGCTGGCCGGGATCATCTTCCGGGTCTTCTGGGTCGGCGCCCCGCGCTGGCTGTACACCCCCTGCTACATCGCGATGGGCTGGGCGGCCGTCTTCTTCCTCCCCGACTTCATGCGCACGGGCGGGATCGCGGTCCTGGTCCTGGTGATCGTCGGCGGCCTGCTCTACAGCGCCGGCGGCGTGATCTACGGCCTCAAGCGCCCGAACCCCTCCCCGCGCTTCTTCGGCTTCCACGAGGTGTTCCACTCCTTCACGCTGGCCGCGTTCGTCGTCCACTACGTCGGGATCTCCCTGGTCGCCTACCAGCACGGATAACGCCCCATACCACCCCGAAGGGCCACGGCTTGAGAGCCGTGGCCCTTTTTGCATGCCCGCCTGCATGCCCAAACCATTTGACAGTAACTAGATTTTGAGAGCTACTCTCATTTCATGGACACTCTCACTCCGGATCCACGTCGCTGGTGGGCCCTCGGCGCCCTCGTCGCGAGCATGCTGACGCTCGGCTTCGACACGACGATCCTCAATGTGGCGCTGCCGACCATGGCCGCCGACCTCGGCGCCAGTACCGGCCAGCAGCAGTGGATGGCGGACGCGTACGTCATCGTCTTCGCCGCGCTGATGCTCCCCGCGGGGCTCCTCGGCGACCGCTTCGGACGGCGGCTGATGCTGATCGCCGGTCTCGGCGTCTTCCTCGCCGGCTCCCTGGTCGGGGCTCTCGCCGGGGACGTGAACTGGGTCATCGCCGCCCGCGCCCTGATGGGTGTCGGCGCAGCCCTGATCACCCCGCTGGCACTCTCCGTGCTGCCCACGCTGTTCGCCCACGACGAGCAGCCCAAGGCCAACGCGATCGTCTCCGCCGCCTCCGCCCTCGGCCTGCCGCTCGGCCCGATCATCGGCGGCTGGCTGCTGAACCACTTCTGGTGGGGCTCGGTCTTCCTGGTCAACGTGCCGATGGCCGCGATCGGCATCGCCGCCTGCGTCTTCCTGCTCCCCGAGACCCGCGACCCGGCCTCCCCCAAGGTCGACACCGTCTCCACCGCGCTCACCGCGACCGGCCTCGGCGCCCTGATCTACGCCATCATCGAGGCCCCCACCCGCGGCTGGGACGACCCGCTGGTCCTGGCCATGCTCGCGGCAGCCGTCGTACTCATAGCTCTCCTGGTGCTGCGCGAACGCCGGGTCGAGCGCCCCATGCTCGACATGACCCTGCTCACCCACCGCGGCTTCCTCTTCAACACCGTCGCCGCGACCCTGGTGATGTTCGTCCTGTCCGGCCTGCTGTTCGTGCTGCCGCCCTACCTCCAGGCCGTCCTCGGCAACGACTCCCTCGGCACCGGCGTACGCCTGCTGCCGATGATGGGCGGTCTGCTGCTCGCCTCCCGGACGGCGCCGCAGGCCGCAGCCCGCTTCGGCGCCCGGGCCACGGTCAGCGCCGGTCTGGTGGTCCTGGCCTTCTCCGCCCTCCTGGCCAGTCGTACGACGACCGACTCCGGCTACGGCTTCACCGCGCTGTGGCTCTCCCTCACCGGTCTCGGCTTCGGCTTCTCCCTCATGCCGGCCATGGCCGGAGCGCTCGGCGCCCTGCCCCGCGACCGCGCCGGCAGCGGCTCCGGACTGCTGATGACGCTGCGCCAGGTGGGCGGCGCGATCGGCATCGCCCTGCTGGGCAGCCTGCTCGCGAGCACCTTCCGGGACCGCCTGGACGTCACCGGGTTGCCGGCTCAGGCGGCCGACACCGCCGGGGAGTCCGTCGTCGCGGCGCACATCGTCGCCGAGCGGACCGGCTCGGCCGACCTGCTGGCTTCCGCGAACAGCGCGTACGTCCACGGCATGGGTGTGGTCATGCTGGTCTGCGGGGTCGCGGCGCTGCTCTCGGCGCTCCTGGCCGCCGCCTTCCTGCCGGGGACACCGCGACCGCCCAGGACCTCCACGGCTCCGGTCATGGCCGCCGAGGAGGCGGATGCCCGACAATGAACGCCATGACGGCCGCACGTTCCCCCTTCACCGCCCCCGCCGACCGCCCGCAGCTGGGCCTGCGCGAGCGCAAGAAGATCAAGACCCGCGAGGCGATCCGCGCGGCCACGTACGCGCTGGTCAAGGAGCAGGGGTACGACGCCACGACGATCGAGCAGATCGCCGAGCGGGCCGAGGTGTCGCCGTCGACCGTCTTCCGGTACTTCCCCACCAAGGAGGACATCGTCCTGACGGACGAGTACGACCCGCTGATGCTGGAGGAGTTGCGCACCCGGCCGGCCGACGAGCCGTGGATGGACTCGGTGCGGCACATCCTGCACCTGGCCACCGACGCGCTGATGGCGGAGGACCCCGAGGTGGTCCGGATGCGGGCCCACCTCGGGATCCAGGTCCCCGCCGTCCGGGCCCGGATGTTCGAGAGCATGTCGGAGACCGGACGGATGCTCCGCGCGGCCATCGGCGAGCGGGCCGGTCTGGACCCGGAGTGCCTGGAGGTGCGGGTCTGCGCGATGTCCCTCGTCGGCGGGCTGATGGAGGTCAACATGACCTGGGCGGAGAACGACTTCAAGGGCGACCTGCCCGCCATGCTGGAGCGCGCCCTGGACGTCATGGAACACGGCCTCCCCACCGAAAAGCCCTGAGCCCGCTCGGGGGACGCATGACATCCTGACCGGGTGACCGGTCCCGAGATCCACCTCGACTTCGCACCCCGGCTGGCCCTGTTCGTCCCGCGCGGACCGCGCCGCACGCTCGTCACCGACGGCGTCTCGTCCCTCGGCCATGTCGTCGAGTCGGCCGGCGTCCCGCTGACCGAGGTCGGGGCGCTGTGGGTGGACGGCCGCGAGGTGCCGCGCGCGTACGTTCCCGTAGCGGGCGACCGTGTGGAGGTACGGCCGGTCACCCGCCCCCAGTCGGTCCCCGGCGCTCCCCTGCGCTTCCTCCTGGACGTCCATCTCGGCACCCTCGCCCGCCGCCTCAGGCTGCTCGGCGTGGACGCGGCGTACGAGTCGACGGACATCGGCGACCCGGCCCTGGCGTCCCGCTCCGCATCCGAACGCCGGGTCCTCCTCAGCCGCGACCGGGGCCTGCTGCACCGCAGAGAACTCTGGGCAGGCGCCTTCGTCTACAGCATCCGCCCCGAGGAGCAACTCCGCGACGTCTTGGACCGCTTCCGCCCCACACTGAGGCCATGGACCCGCTGCACGGCCTGCAACGGGATGCTGAAGGAGGCCACCAAGGAGGAGGTAGCAACCCAGTTGGAGGGCGGCACGGAAAAGTCGTACGACGTCTTCGCCCAGTGCCAGGACTGCGGGCGCGCGTACTGGAAGGGCGCCCACCACGAACAACTGGAGGCCATCGTGGAGAACGCCTTGGCCGAGTTCGCGTAGTTGCCCCAGGGGCGCGGGGAACTGCGCGACCAGCCCCAACGGCGCCGCACCCGCTAACCCCCCAGCGCCCCCCTCAACGCATCCGCGTCAACAGTCGGCGCATCACACGTGAAGTGCCGACAGACGTAAGCAGTCGGCGCCCCACCAACCAGCACCCGATCCGCAAGCAGCGGAAACTCATCACTCCCCGGCGTCCCCACGGCAACCACAGCCCCCGGCGCCGTACCCAGAAGTGCCGTGCGATGCAAAGGCCCCGCATCCTCAAGCGTCGCCCCGACCACCGCAACCTCCCGCGGCCCATCCACAAACGCCTCAGCCACCGCAAGCCCCCACCCCACGAACCGCGGCACCCGAGGACCAAGCGCTTTCACGACCCCAAGCGCCTTCTCGGCAGCCGCACGATGAGGCTCAGCCCCCGTCTGCGCCGCATAACTCAGCAACGCACCGGCCGCCGCCGTCCACCCGGAGGGCACCGCGTTGTCGGTGGGATCCTGCGGCCGCCGGATCAGCCGCTCCGCATCCACCGCGGTGTCGTACAACGCCCCCTCCCCCTCGCTGAACCGCGTCAGCACATGGTCGAGAAGCAGCCCCGCGAAGTCGAGCCAGACCCCTTCCCCGGTGACGGACGCGAGCGCGAGGAACCCTTCGGCGACATCGGCGTAGTCCTCCAACACGCCCGCGTTGGCGCCGACTTGTCCGTCCTTGCTGGTACGGGAGAGCCGGGCCTGTTCGTCCAGATGCACCCGGACCAGCAGATCGGCCGCCCCCACCGCCGCCTCGACCAGGTCGGGACGGTCGAAGTACGCACCGGTCTCGGCGAGCGCGGCGATCGCGAGCCCGTTCCACGCGGCCACGATCTTGTCGTCCCGGCCTGGAGCGGGCCTTTCCGCGCGTTTGTCGAGGAGCCGCCGCTTGATGTCGTCAATCTTCTCCGCGTCGAACACCGTGTCCTGCTGCGGGAGTTGGAGGACGGACGAGCCGTGCTCGAAGGTGCCCTCCTCGGTGACGCCGAAGTACCGGGCGGCGAGGTCGGCTTGGGATCCGAGGACCTCGTCGAGCTGCTGGGGCGTCCATACGTAGTACGCGCCCTCGACGTGCTTTCCGGTGCCGTCGTCGCTGTCGGCGTCCAGCGCGGACGCGAACCCGCCCTCGTTCGTGCGCAGTTCGCGGACCATGAAGTCGGCGGTCTCCAGCGCGACCCGGCGGGCGAGCTCCGACCCGGTGGAGCGCCACAGGTGGGCGTAGACGCGGCAGAGCAGGGCGTTGTCGTAGAGCATCTTCTCGAAGTGCGGCACGATCCAGTCGCGGTCGACGGAGTAGCGGGCGAAGCCGCCGCCGAGCTGGTCGTAGATGCCGCCGCGCGCCATGCGCTCGCAGGTGTCGCGGGCCATCTGGAGGGCGCCCTCGGAGCCGGTGCGGGCGTGGTGCCTGAGCAGGAACTCGATCACCATGGACGGCGGGAACTTGGGCGCGCCGCCGAACCCGCCGCGCTGTGCGTCGTACTCGCGGGTGAGTCCGAGGAGGCCGGCGGCGAGCTGTTCCTCGCCGGGTGCCTGGGCGTCGCCGTAGGAGATCTCCCGTCCGGCGAGGTCGCGCACGATCTTCCCGGCCACCTCGGCGACCTCCTCGCGCCGCTCGGTCCAGGCCTGCCGGACGCCCTGGAGGACCTGCCGGAAGGAGGGCGAGCCGTGCCGGGGCTCGGGCGGGAAGTAGGTGCCGAAGTAGAAGGGCTCGGCGTCCGGGGTGAGGAAGACGGTCATGGGCCAGCCGCCGTGCCCGGTGGCCGCCTGCACGGCCTCCATGTAGACGGCGTCGACGTCCGGCCGCTCCTCCCGGTCGACCTTGACACTGACGAAGTGCTCGTTGAGGAACTCGGCGGTGTCCACGTCCTCGAAGGACTCGTGGGCCATCACGTGGCACCAGTGGCAGCTGGAGTAACCGACGCTCAGCAGAACGGGTTTGTCCGCCTTCCGCGCCTCCTCGAAGGCCCCGGCCGACCACGGCCACCAGTCCACGGGGTTGTCGGCGTGCTGAAGCAGATACGGGGACGTCTCATGGGCCAGTCGGTTCGGCATGGGTTCCATCCTGCCGCAGTACCCCGCGCATCAGACGGCAGGCGCCTCCCAGACGGTGAGGTCGAGCTTTCCGATGCCCAGGCCCGGTGGTGCCGCGAGGACGTGGATGTAGACGACGCGGCCTTCGCCGGTGAGGAGACAGAGGCGGTCGCCCCTATGGGCCTCCAGGTTGTAGGTACCGTTGCGTTCCACGGCTTCCATACAGCTCTCGGCTGTCGGCGTGGGGTCGGCTTCGGGCAGCGGGGCCAGGTTGGAACCGGAGTTCCAGATGCTCAGCGTCGGAGCGCCGGTGGTCGCCCCGTAGATCACGTCCGACCCCTTCGTGGCCTTCGACACGACCGGGCTCGACGCGTCCAGGTCGATGTTCACGGTCCCGCCCTCGGACACGTCGGCCTCCACGACGGCCGGCCCGTACAGCACCTTGTCCGCACTCTTCGACGGCGACGGCGTCGTCCGCGCCGGAGCGCTGGAATCCGTCACGGCCGACGAACTCGGGGCCACCGAGGCGCTGTTCGTCTCACCTCGGTCGTCGCCGTCCGACCCGCTCAGCACCACCGTGACCACGATCCCCAGCAGCGGTACCAGGATCCCGACGACCCACCAGGCCCAGCGCGGCTGCTGGTGCGGCTCCGTCGGCGTGGTGTTCTCCTCGGTCATCCGCTCCCCCGTGTTCGCCCGCTCCCCCTGCGATCACGATAGCCACACAGCCGCCCCACAACCCCGGTTCACCAACCCTTCGCAGCAACGCGACGCCCACGCCCTCTCGCCCCGATGCGCCGTCCGCCGCACACTTGACCAAGAAAGCCGTTGCCGCCGGAGGGGGACGTGACATGCGGGACAGCCATCGGGCGGACGCCGAACGGCTGTTGGCCCGGGCCGTGGAGGAAGAGGTACGGCGTACGGGCGGGCGGACCGACGGGACCGTGCTGCTGTCCCGGGCCCGCGGCGCGCTGGACTCGATGGCACAGACCGCCGCCGAGGAGTACGAGGCCTACACCCGCGCCCTGGACGAGTCCGAGGCCGGACAGCAGACCTTCGGGCAGCGCTACGCCAAGGAGGCGGCCGGAACTCCCTTGCTGGTGGCGGCCGTTGCCGCGGTCGCGGCCGCCGTCGCCGACCTGGTGCTCGGCACCGACACCGGCACCGCCCTGGGCGCCGGCCTGACGGTGGGCGTCGTCGGCGCCGCCGCGACCGTGGTGAAGGTGGCCGGCTCGCATCTGCCGGCCGCCCACCACCGCGCGGGCGCGATCGGCCAGCCCGGCGGCCCCGAGGCGCTGCGCCTCCAGTGGCTGACCGCGCTGGAGGTGCGGGGCATCCGGCCCTTCCTCGACCAGCAGCGGGTGCTGAGCGCGTCCACCGGCCCGAAGAAGGCGGGGCCGCGGCTGCGCGGTTCGGACAAGAGCGCGGCGGCCCGTGGACGCAGCGTGCTGGAGCAGTCGTTCGGCCAACTGCCCGAGCCGGTCGGGGAGTTCGCGGACCGTCGTACGGAAATGGGACGGATCAGACAGTGGGTGCAGGCCTCCCGCGCCACCACCGACACCCGGCCCACGGTGGTCGTGCTGTACGGCCCGCCCGGCAGCGGCCGCACCGCGCTCGCGGTGCGGGCGGCGCACGACCTCAAGGACTACTTCCGCGGCGCCTGTGTCGTGGACCTGCGCGGCGGCAGCCCGGAGGAGTCGCCGCTGTCCACCCGGGACGCGCTGCTGCATCTGCTCAACCGCCTCGGCGCCCCGCGCGAGCAACTGCTCTTCCGTGAGCGCTCGTCACCGGACCAGCAGGTCAAGCGGCTGAGCGAGCTGTACCACCAGCATCTGGCCGGTCTGCCGGTGACGATCGTGCTGGACGACGCCTCGGATCCGGACCAGGTCCGCACCCTCGTCCCCGAGCGCTCCGACAGCCTGGTCCTGGTCACCGCGCGCGGCCCGCTCGGCCTGCCGTCCGACCTGGCCGCCCGGGTGCACGAACTGCCGGTCGACACCCTGGACGCGGCCGGCGCCGAGGAACTCCTGGACACCGCCGCCGAGTCCGTCACCGGCCCCTACGACGCCCAATCGGCCGAGCTGATCCGGGAGTTGTGCGGCGGACTGCCGCTCGCGCTGCGCATCGCGGGCTCCTCGCTCGGCCCGCGCTCCCCACGCCAACTCGCCACGGACCTGAGCGCGTACGGCCCGGTCGAGCCCGTCGAGCGGGCGCTGTGGCTGCGCTACACCGACCAGTCGGAGCCGGCCCGCCGGCTGCTGCGCCGGCTCGCGCTGGCCGGCCGCGCTTCGCTCGGCGCCGCCGCGGCCGCCGCGCTGCTGGCCACGGACGAGACGGAGGCGAGGCGGCATCTGACGGCGCTCTCCCGCGCGGGCCTGATCGACCACGTCCGCGGCAGCCGGTACCGCGTCCACGACGTGGTCCGCGCCTTCGCCCAGGCCCGCCTCCTCGACGAGGAGGAACCGGCCGAGCGGACGGCCGCGCAGGAACGTCTCATCCAGAACTACGCCGATCTCGCCGACTCGGTGCTGCGTCTGGTCGACGGCAACATGTCGACCCGCTCCGACCGCTTCAGCCCGCACGGCTTCACCTCCCTCGACGAGGCGCTGCGCTGGCTGGACGACGAGTCCAGCTTCATCACGGCCGCTCTCAGACACGCCGACGGCGTCAACCAGGCGGCGGTGCTGAACCTCCTGGGCGCCCTGTGCGACTACTGCCTGCTGCGCGGCGACCTCTACCGCCTGGGCGAGATCAGCGAACTGGCCCAGGCCGTGGACCAGGGCCTGCTGGTGAGATCGGTCCAGTGGCGCACGGGCATCGCGGCCCGCCAGCTGGGCGAGCTGGACAAGGCGCGGACCACCCTGACGTCGGTCGTGGACCTGTACATGGAGGCCCACCACGACGCGGGCGCGGCCCGCGCGCTCTGCTCGCTCGGCATCACCCTGCACCACCAGGGCCAGCTGACGGAGGCGGCGGCCAAGCTCCAGGAGGCCCTGGAACTCCAGTCACCCGCCGAACTGGCCACGGACCGCGCCTGGACGATGCACGCCCTCGCGGCGGTCGAGCGCGACCGCGGCCGGGTCGCCGAGGCACTGGACCTGCTGACCCGCTCCCTGGTCCTGCACCGCGAGGGCGAGTCCGTGCACGGCGAGGCCTGGGCCCACTTCCAGCTCGGCCAGCTGGGCCTGCGCATGGGCGACGTCCCGCGCGCGGAACGGGAACTGCGCACCGCCCTCGATCTGTACGGCCGTACCCGCGACGCCCGCGGCGAGGCCTGGGCCCTGACCCAGCTGGCCCGGGCCCGGCACGCCCAGTATCGGGGGTGCACCCCCGGGAGGAACACGCTTACGGCGCCGGAGACGAACATGCCGCAGCGCCCGGCGACAGC